>DATKWL010000290.1:0-4521 GCA_035529555.1 Dehalococcoidia bacterium
ACAGCCTCGGTAAGCTGGCCTCCTTCGTCATAGCCGATGTATCCGGGCGGAGCGCCGATGAGACGGGATACGGTGTGCTTCTCCATGTATTCGGACATGTCGAGGCGCACCATAGCCTCCTCGTCATCGAAGAGGAACTCAGCCAGGGCTCTTGCCAGCTCGGTCTTGCCCACACCGGTGGGGCCGAGGAAGATGAAGCTACCTATAGGTCGCTTGGGGTCTTTGAGGCCGGCACGTCCTCTTCTAACAGCATCGGATACCGCAGTAATGGCCTCATCCTGTCCGATTATTCTCTCGTGTAGCTTAGCCTCCATTTGGAGAAGCTTCTCTGTCTCGCCCTCCAGCATGCGGCTGACGGGGATGCCGGTCCATTTGGAGATGAGCTCGGCTATGTCCTCCTCGTCCACCACGTCCTTGATTCTCTTGTCCTTAAGCCATTTACTCCTGACTTCCTCGTATTTCTTTTCCAGAGCGAGGCGCTGGGATTTGAGCGTGGCTGCCTGCTTATAGTCGCCGCGCTGCGATGCTGCCTCCTCCTCATTGGTCATTTGCTCCAGCTTCTGCTTCAGCTCTTTGACCTCGGCGGGAGGGCTTTCGGCATCTATCCTGAGCTTCGATGCTGCTTCGTCGATAAGGTCAATGGCCTTATCGGGAAGATGGCGGTCTGAGATATAACGATGGCTGAGCTTGGCCGCTGCTTCCAGTGCCGAATCGTCGATTTTGATTTTGTGATGCGCTTCGTATCTGGGTCTGAGACCCTGCAACATTAGAACTGTATCTTCAACGCTGGGCTCGCCCAGATAGACCGGCTGGAATCTTCTCTCCAGAGCGCGGTCCTTTTCCACGTGTTTCTTGTATTCATCGAGCGTGGTAGCGCCCATTGCCTGAAGCTCGCCGCGGGACAGGGCCGGTTTAAGCATGTTGGATGCATCGATAGCGCCTTCGGCAGCACCGGCGCCAACTACGGTGTGCAGTTCGTCGATAAACAGGACAATCTCGCCCTGGGCGCGTCTGATTTCATCCATGACTGCCTTGAGCCGCTCCTCGAACTCGCCGCGGAATTTACTGCCAGCTACCAGAGCGCCCATATCCAGAGCCAGAACGCGTCGACCTTTCAACGAGTCGGGGACATCGCCCGCCACGATTTTCTGCGCCAGTCCTTCGGCAATGGCAGTCTTGCCCACGCCGACCTCGCCGATTACCACCGGGTTATTCTTGGTGCGGCGGGTGAGTATCTGCATCACGCGCCTTATCTCCTCATCGCGGCCGATGACGGGGTCCAGCTTGCCTTCCCGGGCGAGCATGGTCAGGTCGCGGCTGTATTTCTCCAGGGCGCGGTATTTGCTCTCCGCCCTGGGGTCGGTAACGCGCTGCCCGCCGCGAATACGCTGCAGGGCACGGTATATCTTCTCCTGGTCAATGCCAGACTCTCTGAGAATCCTGGCTGATTCGCCGTCCCGCTCGCCGGCGATGGCAATAAACAGGTGTTCGCTGCTCACAAACTCGTCCTTGAGCCTGTCAGCCTCGTTGGCGGCAGTCTGGAACACGCTGGCTATGCGCGGGGTGGCATATAGCTGGCCTGCTTCATAAGCTATCTTGGGACTGCGTTGCAGCACCTGCTCTAATTTTCCTTTTAGCTGCTCTATGTCAACGCCGAGCTCCTTGAGTATGTCTGCAGTAACGCTGTTCTCCTGCATCAACAGCGCCATGAGGACATGTTCCACATCCCACTGGTTATGGCGGTAATTTCTCACCAGCTCCTGGGAGGCAGCGATTACTTCCTGTGCTTGTTCGGTGAACCTATCCGGCCTCATCATGGTTTATTCCCCCTCCGACAAACTCTCATCATCGCATAGTTTGCTGAAATCATGCCTCAGCCTCGGTGAGGCGCTTTATCCTTTCCTCCATCTCCTGAATCTGCTGTTCCATCTCAATCATGCGTTTGCTCATTCTAATAATAACCTCAACGCCAGCCAGATTGACCCCGAGGTCGTTCATCAGGGCCTTGATGCGCTTCAATCGTTCGATATCATCCCCTGAGTACAGACGTCTATTGCCGCGGCTGCGCGAGGGTTCGATAATGCCTACCCGCTCATAATACCTGAGGGTCTGGGCATGAAGTCCTACTATTTTGGCTGCGATACTTATTACATAACAGGGCTCAGAGTCCTCAAATACCATAATCTCACCTCCTTGTACTGTTCATACAACTGCTATTTACCCCTCAGGGCTTTCAACTCTTCGAACATCTCCTTTTCCTTTTTGGAGAGCTTCGTGGGTAATACTACTTTGACCTTAGCGTAGAGGTCGCCTCTGGTGGCATTGCCCAGATGCGGCATTCCCTGTCCCGCGAGACGGAACACTCTGCCGTTCTGAGTCTCGGGCGGTATCTTAAGAGCCAGCTTCTTGCCCTCGATGGTGGGCACCTCGGCTTCGGCGCCCAGGACGGCGTCAACAAGCTGTACCGGTATCTCGACATGGAGGTCATCGTCTATTCTCTGGAAGCGGCTGTCAGCCTTGACCGAGACCAGCAAGTAGAGGTCTCCGGCCTGACCTCCCATGGCGCCGGGACTACCTTTGCCGGCTATCCTTACTCTTGACCCATCCTTCACACCGGGCGGAATCTTTACCTCAAGCCTTCTCGGCCTGAGCACAGCCCCTGCGCCACCGCAGGTGCGGCATCCTTTACCTTTACAGGTGGGACATGGCTCCTCCGCCCGCATTTCGAGCAGCCTCGTAGTACCCCGGAAAGCTTCCTCGAACGATATCTCTACAGGGTACTCCAGGTCTTGACCCTGTCTGGGGCGGCGGGCTGACTTGCCATCCATATCGCGCAGGATTGAATCGAATATATTGCCGAACCCCCCGGCTCCCCCGATGTCGCCGAAGTCTTGATATTCAACTCTGGTTCCTCTGGGACCGAAATCCCAAGCTTGCTGCTGTGCCCTTGCTTTTGAGAATTCTTCGGCGTGCTGCCAGTTATCGCCATACTGGTTGTATTTCTTGCGCTTCTCCGGGTCTGAGAGCACTTCGTAGGCCTGGTTTATATCCTTGAACCTGGCTTCGGCTGATTTGTTACCCGGATTAACATCGGGGTGGTGCATGCGAGCCAGCTTGCGATAGGCCTGTTTTATGTCTTTATCGGTGGCATCTCTTTTTATGCCTAAGATATCGTAGTAGTTCTTACCTGCCATAGCTTGGCCCTCCTACTGTTTGAGTATTATAACTGTTTATAAAAGTATTGTCAAGTTTATTGTAAGCATATTTACTATTAGAAGCTCGGCCTACTATCCTACTTACAAATTATATATCACTATATATAGTAGTATTATCAACAAATATTGACAAAGCTTTGTAAATATGCTAAAATATCGTAGGTAGAAATAGCGCAAAAAGGTTCAGCCCCCCTTCCTTTTTGTCAGATTAGCTTCTCCGTGAGTTCGTCAAACTTGACTCAAACAGATTGTGCAACATATAATTAGGCGCAGGTTGTGTTGGAGGAAACACAGGTGAAAGTCGAGGGGGGGTGGTCTGGCCTGGACACTGTAGCTCTGCAGACTTTGGGTTGCAAGCTCAATCAGGCGGAAACAGAGTCGTTAGCTCGCAAGTTCCTTGAGGCTGGTTATCAGGTTGTAGCCCCTGACCATGCCGCTGATATCTACCTGCTCAATACCTGCACCGTAACCCACATCGCTGACCGCAAATCCCGGAATCTGCTGCGTCTGGCCTATCGCCGCAATCCGCGTGCCTTAATCGTTGCTACCGGCTGCTATGCCGAGAGGGCGCGGGACGATTTAGGCAGCATAGAAGGGGTGAACTTGGTTGTGGGCAATCGTGATAAAGAGCGGTTAGTCGAGATAGTCGGATCAATGACGAATGTTCCGAGGCGGCGCAGTGTGCAAGATGGTGAGCAAAGGCTAACTTTTAGAACCCGCGCTCTGGTCAAGATTCAGGAGGGCTGCAGCCAGCCCTGTTCGTTTTGCGTGGTTCCCCGGGTACGTGGGCGCGAGACAAGCCGGTCCGAGGAGGAGATTATCGCCGAGGTTAAGGCCAAGGTGGCGGAGGGATATAAAGAAGTTGTTTTGACCGGCACCAGAATCGGAAGCTACGGGCACGATGGCGGTCTGATGGGACTGGTGTGCCGCATTCTGAAGGAGACCGGAATACAGAGACTGAGGCTTTCTTCACTGGAGCCAGAAGACCTGACACCTGAATTGTTAAGACTCTGGGGGGATAGCCGCCTTTGCCCTCATATCCATCTGCCGCTGCAAAGCGGCAGCGATTCTGTTCTCAAACGGATGGGGCGCACTTATACCACTGCCGAGTACGAGCGTGCTGTATCACTGGCTCGAGAGGCGATACCGAACCTGGCATTGACCAGTGATATTATGGTGGGATTTCCCGGCGAGAGCGAAGAGGAGTTTGAGGAAAGCTATCGCTTCTGTGAACGAATAGGTTTTGCCAAGTTGCATGTATTCCCTTACTCGGCACGTCCCGGAACCAGGGCATCGCGAATGACTG
>DATKWL010000291.1:0-3068 GCA_035529555.1 Dehalococcoidia bacterium
GCGTGCTGTATCACTGGCTCGAGAGGCGATACCGAACCTGGCATTGACCAGTGATATTATGGTGGGATTTCCCGGCGAGAGCGAAGATGAGTTCGGGGAAAGCTATCGCTTCTGTGAACGAATAGGCTTTGCTAAGTTGCATGTCTTCCCTTACTCGGCACGTCCCGGAACCAGGGCATCGCGAATGACTGGTGGCGTGAGAGATAGCGATAGAAGTCAGCGTTGCCAGCTTATGCTCGATTTAAGCCGAAGGAGCAGCAGGCTCTTCGGAGAGCGTTTTCTGGGCCAAAATATGAACGTGTTGTGGGAGGGATGTAGAGAGGGGGTCTGGTTCGGACTGACTGAGAACTATCTGAGAGTATTTGGCTGCAGCCAGGAGCAATTGGCTAACCAGTCACTTGAGACAAGGATAGTAGGCCAACTCGATGGCAGCCTTTGGGGAGATTTGCGGACCGGATGTGCTAGCTTATAAGGCAAGGGGGTAGTTATATGAACGATACCCAAATTTTATACCTGGTGCTGTTTTTCGTGTGTCTGTTATTTTCAGCATTCTTCTCCAGTTCCGAGACAGCCTTTATCTCATTGCAGAGGATGCGGCTGAAACATCTGGCGACGACTGACGGTGAGCAGGGTCTCGCTGCCAAGCAGGTAGCTAAGATGACGGAGAGGCCGGAGCGGCTTCTAACCACAATTCTCCTGGGCAATAATCTGGTTAACGTTGGTGCTGCTGCCCTGGCCACAATAGTAGCGGCCTCTTTCTTATCCGAGGGGCAGGCTGTGATAGTGACCACATTTGGAGTGGCCACAACAGTGCTTATCTTGGGCGAGGTCTTCCCCAAGATGGCGGCTACTCGATACGGAGAGCGATTGGCACTTGTCTATGCTGCACCTATGAGGATACTGATAACCATACTGATGCCGATAGCAACAGTTTTTATGTGGATTGGGGATTTGCTGGCCCGGCTGGTGGGGGCTCGTCCACAGATGCGGACGTTGACCAGTGAGGAGGAGATTAGAACCGCGCTGACTGTCGGAGTTGAGGAGGGCACCCTCATGGTGGCTGAGGCTGAGATGCTGGAGAGAGTGTTCCGCTTCGGGGACCGGCAGGCGGCTGAGTTAATGACGCCCAGACCGGATATCACCTGGGTAGAAAAGGGTACAACCCTTGCCGATTTTCTCGCCATATATGCTCAGACCCCCCATTCCCGTTTCCCTGTCTACCAGGACACCATAGACAATGTGGTGGGTGTGCTCTGGATAAAAGATGTGCTTATGGCTCAGGCCAAAGGCCTTTTTAAGGAAGACAAGCCTGTGGATGAGCTGGTGCGCCCGGGTTACTTTATACCTGAGAGCAAACCTGTTGCCGAGCTTCTTTCCGAGTTACAGAAGTCCGGCAGCCATTTGGCTGTGGTTGTCGATGAATTCGGTGGCACCGCCGGTCTGGTAACCATGGAACAGCTTCTGGAGGAGATAGTAGGCGAGCTGGGCGATGAACTGGCGAAGAGGCATAAGAGCTATGAGTCTATCGGTGAGAACAGCTTCCAGATAGATGGAAACATGAGAATCGAAGACGCAAACGAGCAACTTAAGCTGGAGTTCCCCGAGGGTGATTATGAGACAGTGGCCGGATTTGTGCTTAATTTGCTGGGGCATATACCTAAAGAGGGGGAGCAGTTGAAACATGACAAATTGAAGTTTGTCGTCACCGAGATGAAGGGGGTAAAGATTGAGAAAATCCTGGTGACCAGGGAAATTTGATGCAGCGATTGCGCATTACGTTCAGCCGTGGTGGTGAACTGAAGTATATCACTCATCTCGACCTGATGAGGCTGTGGCAGCGCGTATTACGCAGAGCCAATATCCCCCTGGTTTATTCGCAGGGGTTCAGCCCTCACCCGCGCATCTCTCTGGGAGCACCCCTGGCTATCGGAGTTACCAGCAGCAGCGAGCTTATGGATATTTTTCTGGAGCGAAGACTCTCACCGCACTTTTTCATCAAATCCATTAATGAACAATTGCCCGGTGGCATCGATATATTAGAGGTAGAGGAGGTTGGGGTGGGGTTGCCTTCATTGCAGTCCCAGATACGCTTCGCCGAATATAAGATTACAGTATATGCCGATAAAAAACCGAAAGAGGTAGAGGCTGCCATCCGCTCTCTGCTATCAAGCGATAGCCTCCCCTGGCAGCATACCCGTGATAAGGAAATCCGCAAGTATGACCTGCGAGCTTTGATTGATGATATCTGGCTGATTGAGTCCAATCCTCCTGAATTAATCATAGGAATGCGACTGCGTTGCGATAGCGCCGGCACAGGCCGACCCGAGCAGGTCGCCTCCGCACTTGGCTTTGCCAATCCCCCCAAGTCCATACATCGGACCAGGCTGATTTTAGAAAAGCAGGTTAAAGCGGCAGCGTACAGATAGACCAGACATATGCCCGAACCAGAGCTTGACCCCCGGAGACAGGAAAAGGCGAGAGAATACGCTCGTCTGAGGCGATATCTTTTCTTTATCGACCTGATGCTGGGAGCGGTATTCCTGCTTGTTATCCTGTTCAGCGGACTTTCCAGCGGATTGAGAAACCTGCTGGATTTTCCACTGCTGGCGAGGGTGGCTTTATATTTCTTAGTCTTGATTCTCAGCTATGGTGCCCTGACGTTTCCGTTAAATATATACAGCGGCTTTATGCTTCCCCATCGTTACGGGCTTTCCAATCAGAGCCTCAGGTCCTGGTTTGCCGATGAATTAAAAGGCTTATTACTGGCGTTAACTCTGGGTATGGCTCTACTCGTAGTAATCTATTTATTCCTTGATGCATTTCCCGGTACCTGGTGGCTGCTGGCATTTGCACTTGTGGTGCTGGTCAGCGTAATTCTGACCAGATTGGCGCCTGTGTTGATACTGCCGCTTTTCTTTAAGGTTGTGCCGCTCTCTGACACTGATTTGCGTGAGAGGCTGCTTCGTCTGGCGGAGCGTTCGCAGACTAAAATTAAAGATGTTTTTCAGATAAACTTCAGCAGCAAGACCTCGGCCGGGAATGCCATGCTAACGGGCTGGGGAGGTACG
>DATKWL010000292.1:0-20739 GCA_035529555.1 Dehalococcoidia bacterium
CAAATGCCATCCGGAGAGCTTATTGAAATCCTATTATGCCTGATATTGAAACCAAACAGGAGTGGAAGAGAATTTACCCAGTCTCCACCACTCCTATAAGCTTGCATAAGTCTTAAATTTGATAGAGGCATAAAAGCAGCAGGCTTCTAGGTAACGCGTTTGCTAACCATCTCTATCGGCTGCGCCAGGATCCATGCCCTGCGTTCCTTCATAAGAACATAAAGAGCGACAGACTCGCTACACTCAGTGCAAGTGGTCTCGGTTACGCCGTTGAAGTCAGCCTTGCAGGTTGTCATTATGGTCCCGGTAGCACAGCCAGGGCATCTAGCCATCAAATGATACCTGTTAACACACTCGTAACAAACTACCTTGGGCAACTTCTCGCCAGCCATTATTCATCTACCTCCTGTTGTTCATTCATAAATCATAAATGAAAATATTTTACTAACAAACCGTATCAGTGGATGTGAGTGTAGTGCAGCCTACTCCTCCGATGGTTTTCTCCGGGCTGCCTTCTTCTTTGTCTCCACCATTTCCACTGGCTCAGCCAGGAGCCACGCCTTGCGCTCAGTCATCACAACATAGAAACCGATAGTTGCGCCACAGTCATTGCACTCAGTTTCTGCGATACCATTGAAATCTTCTGGACAGGTGGTAACTACCACGCCCGTTTGACACTTGGGACAGGCGGCCACCAAGTGATGTCTGTTAACGCAATCGTAACAAACTACCTTGGGCAACTTTTCATAAGGCATTTTCCCCTCCTTCAACTATATATATTATAACTTATATTAACTTTTATTTACTATTTGCACGAGATTGTAAACTAGCAATGATGAGATGTCAATTAGATTTTAATCCAAATTTTTTGGACCGCCAAAGAGTTCGGTTCGGTCGCTGGAGAAAGGAGTTCGGCTTAACGGCGTGAGATGGATGTTCTACGGCGAGGAGGAGATGTCTCAAGAGTTTTCTTCAGAAATTTAAATGCATCGAACCATTTTATCTTAACCTCGTCTGGCCATTCCGGATTAAAACTCGGGAATTTCTCAAGCAACTTTTCCCAGGCCATATCCCCGTTCGATTGTGCAGATTTGCTAATCCTTTGCCTGGGGACATCGTTAACTGGAGTTTTCTTCTTCCTGCCTCTGGCTGTCGATCTTTTGAGATGAGGAGATATCGATATATTAGCTTCATTAGCTACAGCGCAGAAGAAAGTCAGGCACTTTCGTCCTATATCACCGCTAGCACCTTGAGAATCGAAATACTCCTTTATCTGCGCCTTGGTGGCACGCGATACATCCATATTTTTATCTGTAAATAAAGGAGTATATGCACTTCGCACTACATCAGCCAGTACTGCTTTCCTCAATTCACCTTCAGCTTTGACTAACTGATGTAACCTTGACGTAGGTCGACCATCAAACAACATCAAACCCAGAAAAAGGAGGGCACCACGAACCATAGAGCGATGGCTTTTTGTTATCTTCAGGGCTTCGAAATAGCTGGAATCAAAGCGGAGAGGAGGATTATTCGCAGACAGCTCGCCGAGCAACCTTTGCCATGCCCGATATGAAAGGTAAGGAGGCAGCCGTTCCTCGGTTAAACTTTGCTGTTTGCCCTGCACGTATTCCCCCTACTGCAGAAGCCATTTTGCCCGAAGCATATCATGTCCGGATAAAAAATGCAATAGTTGGACAACCGCGTTTTTGCCAAAAATATTCCTATATTTGGAAAGGACAGCCTGCTCCTCCAATGCCTTATTGACCCATTGACTATCTCCCCAAATTAGATTCCCATTTACATTTTCCTAATATTTATTGCGTTAGCTCACAAAACTGCCTTAAATCCTCGTCTTTGCCAGGTTTGCCAAAATTAATGAAATTTATAAAAAGATATGGGGCATTATCCACCTTTGCCATTTATGTACCTTTTGGAAAATTTTTTGACTCTTCTTTCAGGCTTAAATAGGATATTGCCATTCCTCTTAATAAACCTAGGGCACAAACTATGTCTACAGGCAATTTTCAAAGCTGGAAAGGAGGCGATAAAAGCGTCCGACAGGCCCTGAAGGCGTGACTGAGCTTTTGTCCAGCCGGGCAGGATTTGACGCAAAGAAAAAATAAGTGTTCGGGTTTTGCAGAAATAAAGGACAAAATAACAACGAGAGAGTAATGTGCGAAAAGATGAAAAACATGGAGTTAAGTAATGGAAGGAGGACAACCACGAAATGAAACAAAGAATGGTGGCAGCAGTGGATGTGGGTTCATCAAAGATCTGCAGCCTCTTGGCAAATGTCGATGCCGAAGGCGCTACTCAGATAGTCGGCATAGGTATCACTCCCTCTGCCGGAATTAATAAGGGTATGGTGATTGACATAGATCAAGCTGCCGAGGCGATAAGGCAATCCGTAAGAAAAGCCGAGCAGACAAGCGGAGAAAGCATAACTTCAGTGTACCTGGGAATCAGCACGAGCAACATCGACTCTCAGGGAAACAGAGCCAGCGTAAGTGTTGGTAGAAACGCAAGGACTGTACGCCGCGGCGATGTGGAAAGAGCGATGACTGTGGCACGTGAAATCAACATCTCCGAAGAAAGAAAGCTCCTGCATGTAATTCCCACACAATACACCCTAGATACCCAAATTGGAGTGCATGACCCCAAAGGATTGCACGCATTCAGAATGGACCTGGATACGCATATTGTGACTATCCCGGAAAGTGCGGCGGAAAACATAACCAAGTGTGCGCGAAAAGCTGGGTTAAGCATTGATGGTCTGATTCTCCAGTGTCTGGCCAGTGCTCGAGCAGTGCTTCATCCTGATGAGACAGATGCCGGTGTCGTAATGGCTGATATCGGTGCTGGAACCACGGGGATATCAGCATATAAGAACGGCAACCTGCTGCTCACTGCTGTCCTGCCCGTTGGCGGCAACCAAATCACCAGAGACCTCTCAGTTGGTTTGGGAATACCCTTTGAGATGGCAGAACAGCTCAAGAAGGAGCATTGCAACCTGGCACCAAAAGAGGATGCCGACGAAGAAGACCCGGCGGTAAAGGTCAACTACGACGGCGTGGGCAAGATATATAAGAAGGATATTAACGATATCATCAGAGCTCGCAGCGAGGAAATGATAAAACTGATTGTCTCGCAGATAGTGCAAATGCAGACGCGCAATCAGAGTTACCTGAATTATGTATCCGAATTCCCTGCTGGCTTAGTACTGACCGGCGGGACTGCCAACCTTGGCGGAATAAGATTTCTCGCACAGGAAATCACAGATCTTCCCTCCCGCATCGGCGTGCCAACCGGTATGTCCGGGCTCGCTGACCGCCTCCACGACGCATCTTTCGCCAGCAGCATAGGTATCCTGCTTTTCAGCAGCAAGAGCTGGCGACATGAACAGAATTGGGTACGGGGAGAGACTCTAAAGGACAAAGTCCTCGACAGGGTTTTTTCCGTCAAACAGCGAATTCCCTGGGGTAGAAGCTAAGTAATCAGACCAAGATAAGAATAATAAGGAAAAAAGAAGGAGGAAAAGCAGATGGCAGACAATAACATGGTACTGACACCTCCAGCAAAGATAAAAGTCTTTGGCATTGGTGGTGGCGGTTCGAATGCAGTCAGACGCATGGCAAGAGGCAAATTGAATAGCGTAGAACTATATGCAGTTAATACTGACGCCGTTGCTCTGGCATATACAACCACGGCTGAGGACAAAATCAACACAGTTCAGATTGGCCATAAAGTCACCAAAGGCATGGGGGCTGGTGGTGACCCCAAAGTGGGCGCCATGGCTGCCGAGGAAAGCCGTGAGGAGATGCGCAAACATGTTCGGGATGCGGACATGATCTTCATTGCAGCAGGTATGGGCGGCGGTACCGGAACAGGTGCTGCTCCGGTTCTGGCCGATGTAGCTAAAGAGTCCGGAGCCCTCACTATCGGCATAGTCACCCGTCCTTTCTCCTTCGAGGGACAGCACAGGCGCGACCAGGCCGAGGAAGGCATCGAGCGATTGCAGCCAGCCTGTGATACCTTGATTGTCATCCCCAATGACCGTTTACTCGGGCTTTGTGACAGAAGGACAGCAGCCGACAGCGCTTTCAAAATGGCAGACGACATTCTGTATCAAGGCGTCTCCGCTATCTCATCGGTCATCACCACTCCTGGCGAGATTAACCTGGACTTCGCCGATGTGAAGGCAGTGATGAGGGGCATGGGGCAAGCCTGGCTATCCATAGGCAGTGCCCAGGGTCAGAACCGGGCAGTAGAGGCAGCCAAGGCTTGTATTACCAGTCCTCTGCTCGACACCTCAGTGGAAGGCGCCACCGCTATACTCTTCACCGTCACAGCGGGCATGGACCTCACTCTGGCCGAGATACAAGAGGCTGCAGAGGTTATCCGCAAAGCAGCCGACCCGTCTGCCAACATCATCTTCGGCATGAGCTATGCTCCGGAGATGTCAAACGAGATCAGGATAACTCTGATTGCAACCGGCTTCAACGCCAAGCCTGGTAAGGCAAGCAAACAAGCCATGGAAAAGGAGATGAAAGAGCTTCGCAAGTTCCTCCTGGATGAGGACCAGATGGACATACCAGCCTTCCTGCGTAATCCCATCCGGAATAAGCGTGAGCTAATAACTCGGGCTCAACAAGCCACACCTCAACCCGCTCAGGCTGCCAACGCAAAATTCAAAACAGCACCCAGGTATTAAATAACAAATTGCTTGATGGAGGGAGGGCTCTTTATCACAGCCCTCCCTCTTGAGGAGGATTGGAAATGCAAAGCATCATATCAGGACGTTTAGCCGGTCTCGAAGATACCAAAGTCAGCGTTCAACTCCGCACCGGTGAAATCAAGGTATATCCTCGGAAAGAACTGGAGGTCTCTTTGCAATGGGTCTTTGAGAACATGGGACAACCGGTCATATGCCTGCTCAAAGATGGCGTAGTTACCGAACTGAAGCCACTTAGTCAAAAGGTCACCGTTTAGAGGCTGACTTCTCCAAATTTCAAATCAGCATTGGAAAGAAGGGGGGGAACATGGCTGAGATACGACTTCAAACTGGGTCCCGCGTGTTCGAGGTTTTGGCTTACCTGTGTCATGGCCCTCTGGAAGCATTGAAACAGTTCGTGGAGAACGCGGCTGATGCCATTGAACAATCGGAGAATGAAGATGGCTGCATCCGCGTTCGCCTCGACAATTCCACACATAATGGAAGTCGTTTGCCTCAGATAATTATTGAGGACAATGGCATCGGTATGGGCTCGGAGAAGATGGAGCATATTCTTCAGAACATCGGCAATTCCGAGAAACTTCAACATGTTCTCCGCGGCGAGAAAGGCGTCGGTATCCTGGCTTTTGCTTTGATAGCCGACGAACTCCATCTGTCATCGTGTAATGGAGGACATACGCCGAGTTGTCTGATCCTGAAGCGCGAGTGGCTCAGGGAAGGCAAAGGGGAAATAATTGAAAAATGCTCGCAGCACCGCATGAATAAACCGGGCACAAGAGCCCATTTGATAGATATCTTGCCAGAGATTGCCCCCCAACTTACCAAAGCTCGGCTCAAACAATACCTGAGCCGTGAGTTCGCCAATGATTTGAGACGCAATCTATACAATATTCAGATTAGCGATGGTCACGGCTACGAGGCCGTGGAACCGCGTATCTTTAGCGGTGTGCCAACCATGGTCAGTGTAATCAATCTCGGTGACATGGGCAATGCCTCTATTCAGCTTTATACTCTTCCTTTTGAAGCAGAAGGGGCAAATATAGACCTCTGTGGCAGGGCTGGAATCCGCCTTTGTGCCCTAACAGATATTGAGGAATTCAAAAAAGAGCCCTGGCTGGGACGAAGGCTCGAAGGGTTGGTGCGATGTGACCGTTTCAGAGGCACTGCAGATAAAGCAGCAGTAGTTCAGGACGAGGTATACAAAGCACTGGCCGAGGCACTTCATGGCCTTGAGCCACAAATAGCTGAGAAAATTGTGCAGGTAACTCAGGAGTATCGTCAAAACCGCCTGGCTGAAATTATGAACAGCGTGGATAGATTCATCGGCTATTTCATTAGATATAAAGAAACAGGGGAAATGCCGAAAAGAACTGTTATCGCCAGCGATAAAAAGGGGCCTGACCTGGTACAGAAGCTCGACTTGCCACCGGTAAGACCCACCAACAGAGTTCCAGTAAGCACGCGTGCCCCGAGAACTCAGCCGGTCTTTTTGCATGCCGACCTGTGTATTCCACCGGAGAACATGTCCCAATTAAGAACCTGGCATGACAATGGAAACGGTTCCGTGAAAGTCAACATGCTACACACCGACTTCCTGTCGTCAGAGAAAGATGACAAAAGGTGCGCCTGGTATCTATTTAGCATATGGGCTAAAAAACAGTTGCTTGACGAATACGGAAATGATTCTGAAGCACTGGCAGATGAAATGGTAGGCCTGTTCAGCCGTGCGGGACCATTACTGAATCAGTTTGTGGTTCGCCCTCGCAGCCCGGGTCGGAATGTTGAAACAGTGAAAACCTAGAATCAGGACTACCAATATGGAGAGGCAAGAGTCTCAACAGAGCTCGTTGAGTGATGTTAAAGCAGAGACAAAAAAGAGCCTCAAGTATTTCCACGGTGAGGCTGGAATCGGAGCAGTACAAGAGGTCAGCAACGCCTATGCTCCAGCTTCCATGATTGCGACCGGAGCCAGCGCCTGGACGGTTGCAATGTTGTGCACGATAAGCAATCTCGTAGCTGGACTGTTATATATTAAGGTACCCTTAGTTATTCAGAAAATGGGCTCACGCAAGAAAGCCATCCTCTTTCTATCTTTTCTGGATGCAATTAGCTGGCTGCCTCTTATTGCAGTTCTTATCTTCTTTAGACCCATTAACCCACTCTGGCTGATACCATGCTGGGTTGTTAATCTTATTCCGGGTATGCTGCTTACACCAGCCCGCAGTAGCTGGCTGGCTGACATTATCCCACCTCGTACCATGGGACGCTACCTGGGGATAAGGTCCGCCATCTCCGGCGCTGTATATATTGGCACCTTCTATGTCATGGGTTCCGTATTACAAATCTTCAATAATCAAACGCTCAATGGCTTTTTGATTCTCTTCCTAATTGCCTTTGTGGCAACTTTCAGCGCTTTTATCATTTACTCCAAAATAAAGAATACCGACTGTACAACTGACAAAGATTCACACTTCGGCTTTTTCGATTTTCTGCGAGAGACGAGAAAGAAAAACCTTGGCAGACTCATATTGTATGCTTCCCTTATGCAATTTTCCATGTATCTGGCGATTCCCTTCATCACTCCATTCCTTCTGGATGGATTGCATTTCAGCTATATACAGTATACCCTCGTGTTCTCCAGCGAATTCATTGCCAAGGTTCTCATTGTCACTTACTGGGGAAGATACGCTGACAAGGTGGGCAACCTCAAAGTCATCAGAATAGTATCGCTCGGAATTCCTTTGGTTCCACTTCTCTGGCTGGCATGTCACAGTTGCATTTATCTCGTGTTTATCCAGCTCTTCTCCGGAGCAGTGTGGGCTGGCCTAGAACTCTGTACAATCAACTTCATCTACGAAGCAGCTCCACAAGGAAAAAGGCTGAAATACATCTCATACCACAAGTCCCTTTCAACGCTATCTATGGCTCTAGGAGCACTAACCGGCATTGTACTTCTGAGCGTCGTCAAATCTGTCCTGGGTCATAAGATACTGGCCCTTTTCGCTCTTTCAGCAGTGCTTCGCTTTGCCGTGGCTTTCATCATGTTACCGAGGCTCAGAGAAGTGCGCGGAACAATGCGCTCCTCGCTTGTCCCACCTTTAATCATACCAGCGGTAACGCAGGCCCCGATAAACAGGCCGGCTCTATTCCAGCATCCCCGAGAAAGGACACGTTTTCTCAGACCACTGGCTGCCGCGACTATACCTGTCCAGTCACTTTCCAACGACTTTGTTACCACCGGTCGCGGATTGTATTACAGACCGCGTGAATGGCATATGTTTGGCAAGCCGCTCATGTCGGAAGCATCCACTGTGGAATACAGGAGACGCCCCGTTAATATTGAGAGAGGCCTCTTTAATCAAAAACACAGTCCAATGTCCTACAGTGAGTCGATAGATTACGATGCGTCTCCCGCTCAGATTCAGGATAAAGGGGAGGCTCTTGCGGCCAACTGGGGGCTGTTCTATCGACCAGGCGAGTGGACCAGATTTGGCAGACCTCAGGAGCACCAATCATCTTTCAATCCAGCTCAGAACTATGACGATAGTGCAGATTGCAGACAAGGCCTGTTCCATAGAGCACGAGGCTGGTTCAAATGTAGTAACCAGGCAACCAATGAAGACAGACCAATACTACGCAGACAGTTTCAACCAGCCCCGGTATTAGCACGTTAGTGCAAGGTTGCCAAGCAAAACCTGATTGTCACCGAGAGAATTGAGTGGAGGCGAGCAATATGAGGTACACAAGATTAGCGGGAGTTGTTATATTCGTAGCAATTGCAGCTCTTCTGGCTTCTGCATGCGGTGGTGGTGGCGCCAGTACAGAGGCCGAACCTACAAAATCGGTTGCCCAATCGTCTCAGATAAGCAAACCTAAACCAAAAGTGATGCTGGTGAACGCCACTACGGCTGGAGTCTTTGAGAACTACTTCGCTATACTTGATATCACAGCTAAGAACGAAGGGGCTGATGGTGTAATCATCATAGTAGGAAGCATCACTCAGGGAGGCGAGACTAAAAGAAACGAGATGCCTGTTTTTCTGACAAAGGATACAGCGCAGACCATCAGGCTGGTTTTCCCTCTTACGTGGAGAGGAGGAGATTGGACTCCAAGCGTGGAAACTGAGGTTCCCTAACGCGAAATTAGTATCGTGCCTAATAAAATATTTTCAATCCTTAGTTAGCTTGAACGACGCGAGGCAGCTATAGATTGCTCCCTCCCTCGTCAACTGACTTCTCATCAGGTTTAGCGAATCGACACTGAAGACTAATTCTTCCTCCGTATTTAGTGCAGCTATACCATCCCCCAAACGCCTTAGCTCGCCTGGCTGTGCCCCTTCTCGTACTCTTCCCAGAGTCAGATGTGGCGAAAATGCCCTATTCTCAGGAGCAAATCCACGAGGTATTAGAGCCTGCTCTACTTTTTTATGTAAAGTAAGCAACTGTTCTGTTTCTCCGCCCACTCCAACCCATACCACCCTGGGTGCTCTGATATTAGGGAAAGCACCTGTATTTTCCAATTTAAGGTGAAATGGTGCAGTTCCTTTCACAGCATCCCGAAGTACCTTGGACAGCTCTGGAATTTCCCCTGCATCTATATTGCCGAGAAACTTAATAGTAAGATGAATGCCTGCCGGGTCAACCCATTTCACCGAGGTAGTTCTACTTGCCCTAAGACCATCCTGTAGCCGAGCAAGAGCCGCCCTGACCGGCCTGGGTAATTCTATGGCAATAAAAGCACGCACAGGTTCCACAAGAAAACCACCTTACGTCGATGATAAAAGCCTCTGGGCATTTTCGCCCAGAATCATTTTCTTCGCTTCTTCAGGGAGAGACAGAGAGTTTAGCGACTTCACAATCCTGTTTTGTTTAATTAGAGGATAATCACTGCCAAAGAGTATTTTGTCTGCCCCTATTATCTCAGAGATATGTCTAAAAATATCGTCCCTATACAGGAAGGGCGACGCAGCAGTATCAAAATAGACATTCGATAATGCCTGCTTGACCTCAGGCATCAGGGCATAGAAGGGCAATCCCCCACCCCAGTGTGCACATACCAAAACCAAATCAGGGAAATCAGTGATAAAGCGGTAAAGAAGGCCCGGTGTAATATCCCCCTTACCTTCGTAGTAGTGCCCTACCGGCTCTGAGGTGTGGGTAAGTATGATAAGCCGATGCTTCATAGCGATTTGAGCTATAGGTGTCATGACAGCCCTGTCAGACAGGTCAAACCCCTGCATGTCATTCCTCAGCTCGCCGATACCTCTGACCCCTCCTCTAACGCAACGCTCGACCTCGGCTAATGCTTTATCACCGGCAAGCGGTTGTATTGCGCAAAAACCTATCAGTTTCTTAGGATAACGAGCTACCGACTCCAGAATATAGTCATTGGTTTCATAGCAAAGCTCGTGGCTTGACCATCCGATACCAAGAACCACGGAGATGTCAATGCCATCCCTGTCCATACTTTCTATGACTTCCTCGGCCGTTACGATTTTAGCCCTGGGGTTAGCATAAAGCTGGTCAAAAAGGGGGTCTCGCCCCAGATAGCGCTCGCGTTTCTCCATTATTCGTGGCGGGAAGATGTGGGTATGGAAATCTATAATCACGAGCAGAATTATAACAAGGTATAGACGGGGGGACAAGGATAATATATAATTGCACCGCTGGAGGTATGAATGCCCCCCATCCGGCCAAGGGGCAAAAAAAGAGCGGGCAAATCATAAAGCCTCGGCACGATACTAAGGCCGAGGCTATTGCTTGCCAAAAAAAGACTGATTTGACTTCAACATTGTCTACTGAAGAGCTGGCAACAATAGCAAAAAAGTTGCGTCGTCACGTCATCACCATGACGGGCAGGGCAGGCAGCGGACACCCTGGCGGTTCTCTTTCCGCAGCCGATATTGTCACGACGTTATACTTTAAGGTACTGCGTCACGACCCCAAAAACCCTCGCTGGAAGGACCGAGACAGGTTTATCCTCAGCAAAGGACATGCTGCGCCAATCCTATACGCAGCACTGGCTGAGAGCGGCTACCTTCCTCTGGAAGAACTCTCTACCCTTAGAAGGCCGGGTAGCTGTCTGCAAGGACACTGTGACATGACTGCTACCCCAGGCGTAGAGATGTCATCCGGTTCCCTGGGACAGGGCTTATCCTTTGGTATAGGCATCGCGCTGGCCGGGCGACTCGATGCCAGAGATTATCGAGTATATGTCCTTCTCGGCGATGGTGAATGCGACGAAGGACAGGTTTGGGAGGCAGCGATGGCCTCAGCCCATTTTAAACTAGACAACATGGTTGCCATCGTCGACCACAATGAGCAACAAATCGATGGCTGGAATTACGAGGTCATGAACCTTGAGCCCCTCGCCGAGAAATGGAAATCCTTTGGCTGGCACGCTATTGAGGTCGATGGGCATGATTTCGCTCAACTGCTATCTGCTCTTGAAGAAGCAAAGCAGATTAAGGGCAAGCCCACCGCTATCATTGCTAAGACTGTGAAAGGCAAGGGAGTAAGTTTCATGGAGCGCAACCTCGATTTCCATGGCAAGGCTCCCACTCCGGAAGAGGTCAAAAAGGCTCTTGAGGAATTGAAGTAGCCATGGAGCAGAGTACCAGAGAAGCATACGGCAGAACTCTTGTTGAGCTGGGCAAACAAAACCCTGATATCGTCGTACTTGATGCTGACCTCTCCAAATCTACAATGACCACTCTCTTCGCCAGAGAATTCCCCAACCGGTTCTTCAATTGTGGAATTGCCGAACAAAATATGATTGGAATCGCCGCTGGCCTGGCCGCATCCGGCAAGACTGTTTTTACCAGCACTTTTGCCGTGTTTGCCCCCGGGCGCTGTTTCGACCAGATTCGAATGAGCGTTGCTCAACCCGGCCTCAATGTCAAGATTGTCACCAGCCACAGCGGCATTACTGTTGGCGAGGATGGTACCTCCCATCAGGCCATTGAAGATTTGGCTTTGATTTGTTCTCTCCCCGGTTTCACAGTCATCGTTCCAGCCGATGCCAACGAAGTAGTTCAGGCGGTAAAATTAGCCGCTCAAACCTATGGCCCGTTCTACATAAGGCTCAGCCGTCCCAAAACTCCTCTGGTCTATCCATCTGACTATAAGTTCATTCTGGGGAAGGCGACCACTCTGAGAGAGGGCAAAGATATAACAATTATCGCCACCGGCATCATGGTGGCCTACGCTCTGGAAGCAGCACAGAATCTAGCCAAGGATGGAATTAACTGCCGGGTGCTCAGTATGTCTACACTCAAACCGCTAGATACAGATGCAATCGTAAAAGCAGCCAGGGAAACAGGAGCTATTTTAACCGTTGAGGAACACTTGCGAAGGGGAGGACTTGGTAGTGCAGTAGCTCAGATTGCAGCCGAACATTGGCCTGTCCCTATGTCCTTCATTGCTATAAAAGACATCTACGCCAAGTCAGGAAAAGCTGAAGAACTTTTAAAGAAACACGGACTTACCGCACCGGATATAGAAAATGCTGTTCGCTCACTCATTCTGAGGAAAAGGAACAACAGCTAGTCCTCCTCATCCTCAAAGTCTTCGTCGCTGAAAACACCGACCTCCCGACCCTGATATACAGTTACAATAAAATCGTCCCTGGCCACATCCGCTGACATCACCAACTCTTCGTCAATAACATCTATGAGGTCGTCAATCGTCTCCTGGGTCAGGTTCTGCATAACGCATACAGTGGCATAGACTATCGAAGGGGTAAAATGGAGGTCAACCCTCCCCAAGCGCTCATTATTGGATATAATAAGATAAGCCTCCGAATGCGGAGTGCGGCACTCCCTCTCGAATCTATATTCAGTCACTAGTTGTCCTCCTTAACATGACCCGCGAAATTCTGAGCTTTATGGGCGAACCTGCCCGCTGCCAAATATAATCCATTTATAGGTGGTAAGTTCCTTTAGCCCCATAGGACCCCTGGCATGAAATTTCTGTGTGCTTATTCCAACCTCTGCCCCGAGCCCGAACTGGCCACCGTCTGTGAAGCGAGTGCTGGCATTCACATAAACACAGGCAGCGTCCACCTCATTTAAAAACCTCATAGCTTCCGAGTAATCCTCAGTTACTATAGCTTCTGAATGTCCCGAGCCGTAGTGCTCGATGTGCTGCAGTGCCTCATCGAGAGAGTCAACCACTTTAACAGCAGCAATCAAGGCCAAAAACTCCTTGCCCCAGTCCTGCTGAGCAGCAGCAAGTGCCTTAACTGAGGACAAAGACTTTAAAATTTTCAGAGCTCGCTCGTCGCAACGCATCTCCACTCCAGCCTTACTCCACTCCCTTGCAACCATAGGGAGAAATCTCTCGGCAATATCTACATGAACCAGCAAAGAATCCAGTGCATTGCATACAGTTGGTCTCTGCACTTTGGCGTTGTAGGCTATCGCTACAGCTTTTTCCAGGTTAGCAGTGCGGTCAACATAGGTATGGCATACACCGATTCCGCCTGTTACAACGGGCATGGCAGCGTTCTGAGCAACATAGTTAATCAGGTCAGAGCCACCCCGGGGAATTACCAGGTCAATGGTATCCCTCATTTTGAGCATCTGCCCCACCAGGGCACGGTCTGTTGACTCTATGAACTGTACTGCTCCTTCAGGAATTCCAGCCTCGTATGCTGCATCCTGGATTGTTTTAGCTAGAGCAGTATTAGAATGTATCGCCTCCTTGCCACCACGAAGTACAATAGCATTGCCTGACTTAAGAGAAAGTACCGAGATATCCACGGTGACATTGGGACGGCTTTCATAGATAGCCCCAATCACTCCCAGAGGAACGCGTTTCTTCCCGACCTGAAGTCCGTTGGAGAGGGTGCGCATCTCGAAAATCTCTCCCACCGGGTCGGGCAAAGCAGCCACAGTGCGCACATCGGCCGCTATCCCTTTAATCCGCTCGGTATTAAGCAGGAGACGGTCAAGCATAGCGGCACCCATCCCTGCCTTCTCGCCCTCGGCATAGTCTCTGCTATTGGCAGATATAATATCCTTCTCTCTGGCTACCAGCGCATCGGCGATAGCAAGCAATGCCTTGTTTTTGACCGCCGTGTTCAGATACGCCAGTTTCTTAGAGGCAGCCTTCGCTGCCTTAGCTTTGGTTTCCACTTCATTTGCTTCGGCTTGCATTTTGGGCTCCTTTTTACGCTAAAGCACTACCAGATTATCTCGGTGCACCACCTCAGCACCGTATTCGTGTCCCAGAAGCTCGGTTATTTTATCCGAATGAGCGCCTTTGATCTTGGCTATATCACCCGAGCTATAGTTGGCTATACCGTAAGCCAGTTTTTCACCGGTTGTGCTTTCAAAAATGTTCACCACATCGCCCCGCTCGAACTTACCGCTAACTTTGGTAATACCCGCAGGAAGCAGGCTTCTGTTCTGCTTGTGCAAGGCTGCTGCCGCGCCTTCGTCGATAAAAAGCTTCCCCTTAGAGAGCTGGCTCAACAACCAGCGTTTTCTACTCTCAAGCCTGGAGGCAACCGGCTGAAAATATGTGCCGATTGATTCCCCTTTAGCCAACTTCACAACAACATCAGGCGCATGACCGCTGGCGATGACTACCGCCACACCTGATGCTGTAGCAAGCTTCGCAGCCTCTATCTTAGTAGCCATGCCACCTGTGCCACGACCGCTGATGCTTGCGCCAGCCAGTTTTTCAATTGCAACATCAATCCTCTCCACCCGTTCAATAAGCCTGGCATTGTGGTCTCGATTGGGGTCAGTGGTATAAAGGCCGGCAGTATCAGTCAGTAACATCAGAAGGTCTGCATCGATGAGATTAGCAACCAGGGCAGAGAGATTATCATTATCGCCGAACTTCGTTTCCTGGATTTCTTCGACAGCAACCACATCGTTTTCATTGACTATCGGTATGACCCTGAGTTCCATAAGCGTCCGCAACGTATTCTGAGCATTGAGATAACGAAGACGGTCTGATAGGTCGGCCCTTGTAAGCAATGTCTGAGCGATAATTATCTCATGCCAGCCAAAAAGCTGGTCATAGGCATCCATGAGACGACTCTGCCCTACCGCAGCCAGCACCTGTTTGAAAGGGATTTCCTTGTTCTCCTTATCCCCGGTAATCCCCAGGCGCTGTCTGCCTGCAGCAATTGCCCCCGAAGAGACAACGACCACCCCCACCCCATCTTTGTGGAGTCTGGCTATCTGTCCCACCAGTGAAGCCATCGTCTCCAGGTTGAGCCGGTCGCTCCCGCCAGTGAGCAAATTGGTGCCCAGTTTGATAACGATGCGATTATAACTCATGGGAATTCGCCCTAATTATAGCAGCGAAGTTTTATGGCAACAACAATAGAGGCTACTTAGAGGAACTGAATTAAAACTCTTTGGCAAGGGTAGCCAGAAATTCAGCATTTGAGGAGGTCTTGCTCAACCTCTCCAGTATACGCTCCGTAGCTTCAGTTGGATTAGGTGAGTTCTGGCCGAGCAAGCTGGCCATCCTGCGCACTACCCAGACCTGCTTCAGTGTATTCTCATCGAGCAGCAATTCCTCGCGTCTGGTGCCACTGCGCTGAATGTCTATAGATGGGAATATCCTGCGCTCGGCAAGCTTGCGGTCGAGATGGAGCTCCATATTGCCAGTGCCTTTGAACTCCTCGTAGATTACCTCATCCATCCTGCTGCCGGTATCAATAAGGCAGGTGGCGATGACAGTCAGGCTGCCTCCCTCCTCCGTATTCCTGGCGGCACCGAAAAACTTTTTCGGGGAGTATAGAGCAGCGGGGTCAACGCCTCCAGACAGCGTGCGGCCGCTGGATGGCATCTCCAGGTTATAGGCACGGGTCAATCGCGTGATGCTATCGAGTAAAATAACCACATCCATTCCCACTTCTACCAGCCTCTTGGCCCGGTCCAAAGCAACCTCGGCCACCCTGGTATGCTCCTCTACTGGCTCGTCAAAAGTGGAAGCAATCACCTCGCCCTTAACCGATTTCTTCCAGTCGGTTACCTCCTCAGGGCGCTCACCGATAAGGCATATCATCAGATGGATATCGTCGTAGTTGGCGGTGATTCCATTGGCGATGTGTTTAAGAAGCATGGTCTTTCCAGCCTTCGGCGGAGAGACGATAATTCCTCGCTGGCCTCGACCGATAGGAGCGACGAGATTGAGCAGTCTTGTGGATAGATTATCGGGCGTCGTCTCCAGATTTATCAGTTTATCCGGGAAGATAGGAGTCTTATGCTCAAACATGGGACGATTTTTGGTCCCCTCCGGGTCCATATTGTTGACTGTTTCCACACGAAGCAGGCTATGATATTTCTCGCCGTCTTTGGGTGTCCTGACCTGTCCGCTTACTATATCGCCGGTGCGCAGTGCAAAACGGCGAATCTGCGACTGAGATACATAAATGTCATTAGAATTGGGATGAAGGTCAGGCTGGCGCAGAAAGCCGTAACCCTCATTCATAATCTCGAGTATGCCACCCCTGAACGAGTAGCCCTGTTGTTCTGCATTTGCCTGAAGCAAACGCAGTACCAGGTCCTCTTTCTTCAGAGTGCTGATGCCCGTGATTCCCAGCTCCTTGGCTATAGTCTGGAGCTCCTCTTTGGTCTTGATTTCCAGTTCGGCGATATTCATAGTCCTACTCCGTTAATTAAATTAAATACGATAAACAAAGGGTATTGCCCTGGTGTCATGTTTGTGGACAGCGACTCCATAAGCTCTCGGGCTTTAGGCCTTCGAGATGCGCCGCCAATCCTCAGCAAAGCGGGTTATCCCGATATCAGTTAGCGGATGTTTAACCATCTGCATCAGTACATTATAAGGTATCGTAGCGATATGAGCTCCAGCCTTGGCAGCAGCAGTAACATGCAAAGGATGACGGATGCTGGCAGCGATCACCTTGGTGGGTAGCTTATAATGCTCAAATACTTCCACTATCTCAGCTACAAGTTGCATGCCATCATGACCAATGTCATCGAGCCTGCCTACAAATGAGCTTATATATGTTGCGCCGGCAACAGCGCCCAGTATTGCCTGATTGACTGAAAAACAGAGTGTCAGGTTGGTTCGTATCCCCTCTTTCGAGAGAACCGAGATTGCTTCCAGCCCAGCCACCGACATGGGTATCTTGACCACCACATTTGGCGACCAGGAAGAGACATTTCTGGCTTCCCGAATCATAGCCTCCGGCTCCAAACTCAGCACTTCAGCGCTTATGGGGCCATCGACTATGGAGGAGATCTCTTGAATGACCGCCCTCATATCGGCTTTTTTTTCTTTGGCCACAAGCGAGGGGTTAGTGGTGACCCCGCTGACCACCCCCAACCTTGCTGCCTGGCGAATCTCGTCGATATTAGCGGTATCAAGGAAGATGCGCATGTCTGCTATCTGACTATAGCATAAGTATATAATTTTGTCTATAGACCATAAGTTTGTTATCTGGAGTTATTCGGTTCTAAAGGCAGAGGTCGCTGGTCGCCCACCTTCAGGGTCTTCTTGGCAGCGCCAATGAAATCTCGAAACAGCGGATGGGGACGGTTGGGACGGGAGGTGAATTCAGGATGAAACTGTACTCCTACCATCCAGGGATGCCCCGCGATTTCGCTTATCTCGACTAACTTGCCATCAGGCGAAAGACCGCCGGGGATAAGCCCTTCCTTCTCCAGAACTTCCTTGAACTCATTATTGAACTCAAAGCGGTGTCGATGGCGTTCATAGATTAAAGATTCACTATATGCAGCGGCAGCCTTGGTGCCCGGGACGAGATTGCAGGGATAGAGCCCCAGGCGCATGGTGCCACCCTTCTCTCTGACTTTCTTTTGCTCAGGGAGGAGGTCGATTACGGGATAGGGGGTATTTTCATCGAATTCTCTTGAGTTGGGCTTATTGGACTTCAATACCTTGCGTGCAAACTCTATGACCATAATGTGCATACCCAGACAAAGACCCAGATAAGGCACCTCATTCTCACGAGCATACCTGGCTGCTTCTATCTTTCCCTCAATGCCGCGGTATCCGAATCCCCCGGGAACTACTATACCATTTACAGTGCCCAACATGGATTCGCCCCCGTTTTTCTCCAAGTCCTCAGATTCAATCCAGACTATATCCACATCCCTATCGTGATAGAGCGCGGCGTGCCGCAACGCCTCTTTCACAGAGAGATAGGCATCGCGGAGCTTTACATACTTACCGACAAGGGCGATGGATACCGCCGCCTTCGGCTTTTTCATTCTCTCCACCAGCTCACGCCATTCGCTCAAATCCTTCCCATCCGCAGTCAAACGCAGTTTTTCTATGATGATTTCCCCCAATCCCACGCCGTCCAGGATTAGAGGCACTTCATATATAACAGGTGTTGTTGTGAGAGGAACGACTGCCCTCTTCTCCACGTCGCAGAACAGAGCTATTTTATCCTTCAAATCATCGCCCACCGGGGAGTCACTACGACAGACAATTATGTCGGGTTGAATTCCAATACTGCGCAGCTCTTTGACACTGTGTTGAGTGGGCTTGGTCTTCAATTCACCCGTGGAAGATATATAGGGAAGAAGGGTAACATGGATGTAGAGGACGTTATCCCTGCCTACATCATTGCGCATCTGGCGAATAGCCTCGAGGAAGGGCTGTCCCTCGATGTCGCCCACCGTGCCCCCCACCTCCACAAGAATCACCTCGGCACCGCTTTTTTCAGCTACATTACGAATACGTCTTTTTATCTCGGAAGTAACATGGGGTACAACCTGGATAGTGCCACCGAGGAAATCGCCCCTTCTCTCCTTGGCAATCACTGAACTATAGATTTGCCCGGCGGTGACACTGGAGTCAGTGGTAAGATTCGTATCTATGAAGCGTTCATAATGCCCCAGGTCGAGGTCAGTCTCCGCGCCGTCTTCGGTAACAAAAACTTCCCCATGCTGATAGGGGGACATCGTTCCTGGGTCTACATTGAGGTAGGGGTCTAACTTCTGAGCCGATACGCTTATCTTGTAGCTTTTGAGTAATCTACCGACGGAGGCGGCGACTATCCCCTTGCCTACGGAGCTTACTACGCCACCTGTGACAAAAATGTATTTTGTCATGAACCCTTGGTTCTCTTTAATATCACAAAAGTTTTTGTTTGTCAAAGCTTTTATACGTTCATTTTTGTTGCTATTCCGAACTATGCTATACTACAAACACGCCATAAGAAACAATTTGTAATAAATTTATCTTTTATTTGCAGGTGAACTTGCCGTGGGCGAGAACGAGGCAAAGAAGAGAATAAATGAACTCAGGGAGCTGATAAACCACCACAATCATCGGTACTATGTGCTCGACAATCCTGAGATAAGTGACGAAGCATACGACAAACTCGTGAGGGAGCTTCAGGCTCTCGAGGAAAAGTATCCTCAATTCGTCACGCCTGATTCACCGACTCAACGTGTAGGTGCAGCACCATTAGAAGCCTTCGGCATGGTCGAGCATAAAGTCCCTATGCTCAGTCTGGGCAAGGCATTTTCCCACGAAAAGCTCCTCTCCTGGCACAAGCGAATTTCAGGCATGTTAGGCATGCAGCAATTTGAATTAGTCGCTGAGCTCAAGATGGACGGACTCGCCGTAGCCTTGATTTATGAAGATGGCAAGTTTGTCACAGGGGCAACACGCGGCGATGGATATCGCGGCGAGAACATCACCCAGAATCTTAATACTATCAGAAGCATCCCGTTGACTGTACCCAAGAGCGCCCCGAATAAGTTCGAAGTCAGAGGCGAAGTTTTCCTCTCGAAAAATGGGTTCAAGAAGCTCAACGATGAAAGAGTTGCCGCAGGACAACCCCTTTTCGCCAATCCGAGGAATGCTGCAGCGGGTTCGGTACGACAGCTAGACCCCCGCATCACTGCTCAGCGTCCGTTGGACATTTTCATTTATGGTTTAGGCTGGGCTGAGGGAGGCGAAATACCTTCTACACACTGGGAAACCATGGAATATGTGAAATCATTGGGCTTCAAGCTGAATCCCCAAAACGCGCTGTTAAGAGACCTTCAGCAGGCTGAAGACTATTATCAAAAATGGGTGGATAGAAGAGAACATTTACCTTATGAGGCAGACGGCGTTGTGATCAAAGTCAACCGCTTCGACCTCCAGAGACAATTGGGTGAGGTGGGCAGCGAGCCCCGCTGGGCCGTAGCCTACAAATTCCCCGCCACTCAAGCAAACACGAGTCTTGAAGACATTGGCATCAGCGTGGGACGCACCGGCACACTCAACCCCTATGCCATCTTGAAGCCAGTCAACGTTGGCGGAGTGGTTGTGAAACGCGCCGCCTTGCACAACGAGGACGATATCAAGCGCAAAGATATCCGCATCGGGGATACGGTCATCATACAGAGGGCAGGCGAGGTTATCCCGGAGGTGGTGGGCCCCGTAGTAAGCCTTCGCACTGGACGGGAGAAGATATTTGTCATGCCGTCGCGCTGCCCTGTTTGCGGCTCTGAGGTTGTTAAACCGGAGGGCGAGGCAATGACTCGTTGCCCTAATATATCTTGCCCGGCCCAACTCTACGAACTTGTCAAGCACTTCGTCTCCCGCGGCGCAATGGATATCGAGGGCATCGGAGAGAAGCTTGCTGATGCCCTGCTCAAATCGGGATTGATAAAAGATGTTGCTGATATCTATACCCTGAGAGATAAGAGGGAAGAGTTCATCAAGCTGGAAAGAATAGGTGAGAAAAGCGCTGACAATGCACTCAAAGCCATCGAGGAAAGCAAAAACAGACCTCTGGCAAGGGTAATCTTCGCACTGGGCATACGGCATGTCGGTTCGGAGACCGCTGAAATACTGGCTAAGCATTTTGATAGCATGGACAAGCTGGCTGAAGCAACCGAAGAAGACCTGATTAAGATACCCACCATAGGCCCAAAGATCGCCGAGAGTGTGGCAGCCTTTTTCAGACAAAAGTCCAATCGAGATGTTATAAGAAGGCTGAAAGACAAAAGAGTGACAATGAAGGCAGAACCAGCCAAACCCTCTGAA
>DATKWL010000293.1:0-4546 GCA_035529555.1 Dehalococcoidia bacterium
GTTCTCGCCACGTAACATAGCGAGCATCCGGTGACTGGGCACTCGGGCAACCGGCTCCTGCCAGTCGAAATAATTGCTATATTTGATAGCTGCGCCTTCCTTACCTTTAGCCACGTTTGATTGAATGATGCCTTCCCGGTAAAAGAGCCGGCGCATGGCCTGCCTAGCCTGGGTATCTTCATTGACCCGCTCGGCAATGATGTCACACGCTCCGGCAAGGGCGTCCTCAACCGAAGCAACGCCCTTTTCCATGTTCACGAACGCGAGGGCTTCTTGAGACGGATCAGCAACCTGCTGAGCCAATATCAGCTCGGCGAGAGGCTCAAGCCCTTTTTCTTTAGCCATGGTGGCCCTAGTGCGCCGTTTGGGGCGGTAGGGAAGGTAAATATCTTCCAATTCGGTCAGGGTTGTCACTGATTCAACGGACTTGCGTAACTCGGCCGTGAGTACATTCTGCTCTTCAAGAGATTTCAGAATTACCTGACGCCGGCTATCGAGCGCTGCCAGCCGTGCCAGGCCGTCCCGTATTTCGCCAAGCACCACCTCGTCAAGTGACCCGGTTTTCTCCTTGCGATAGCGCGCAATGAATGGAATAGTCGCTCCCGCATCAAGCAGTAAACTGACAGCCTCTACCTGCTGGGGTGTGACTATCGCCTGGTTAGCAATGGTCATGCCATGAGTTTCAAGCATTGCATTTTTATCTCCAAATGATGTATATCGATAATTGTACTACATAGTTCCTGCGTTCTTAAAGCGACTGCCATATATGGGTATAGAAAGGTAATCGCTTGTTTGTAATCTACGAGAGTAGAAAGTATTATAAGGTGAAAACTTACCGTATGAGCAAGAAAACATTCCACATAGTCTCTCTCGGCTGTGCTAAGAATACCGTTGACTCAGATTCCATGGCGCAACTGTTGACCGGTTCGGGCTATGAGCTTGTCACTGACTCGCACCGGGCGCACGTCCTGATCGTCAACACCTGCGGTTTCATTGGCCCGGCTAAAGAGGAGTCGCTCAATGTGCTCGCTAAACTGGCTGCCAAAAAGAAAAGCGGTCAGGTGCTGATCGCCGCAGGTTGTCTGACGCAGCGCTACGGCGTCGAAGTTGTCCGTCGTGTTCCTGGCATTGATGGCATCCTCGGTACACGCCGCTGGATGGATATTATTGATGTAGTTGAGAGCCTGTGCGTCGCCGGGTGCCCCGAACCGCACTATCACCTATCCGAAGCGGCCACCGTCGGCAGGGACGAGCATGGTGCGCAGCGCGTCTCAGTGCAGGGTGCTAGTGCTTATTTAAAGATCGCTGATGGCTGCCGCCGCCCGTGCGCCTTCTGTGCCATCCCGTTGATCAAGGGCACTGCCGTCAGCCGCCCGATTGAGTCGATTTTGACCGAAGCGCGCTACTTGCAAGAGAATGGCGTTCGTGAGATCATCCTGATCGCCCAAGATACTACCGACTACGGCCATGACCTGGGCTTGAAAAATGGTCTGGCTTACCTGCTCAAAGAAATGACTGCCGCCGTACCTAAGGTCGATTGGATCCGCGTCATGTATGCTTACCCCGGCTATGTCACCGATGAGTTGATCGAAGTCATGGCCACCCATAAGCAGGTGGTACCCTACCTTGACATGCCCCTGCAGCATGCCCACCCCTCTACCCTGCGCCACATGCGCCGGCCAACAAATGTCAACTGGGTCCGCAAGACTCTGGAAAAGATGCGTAAAGCCATCCCCGACCTGACCCTGCGTACCACTTTCATCGTCGGCTACCCTAGCGAGACCGAAGAAGAATTCCAGACCTTGCTCGATTTCGTCGAAGAGATCCGCTTCGACAAGGTGGGTGCGTTTAAGTTCTCTTTCGAGCCGGGCACCCCCAGCGAGAGATTTGGCGACCCAATCCCAGGTGAGGTAAAAGAAGAACGCTTGAAGCGCCTTATGGAAAAGCAGCAGCAAATCTCACTCGAGCGCAACCAGGAGTTCGTCGGTCGCAGCTTGGATGTGCTGCTCGAAGGCTCTGGGCAGGACATCTCGATAGGGCGCAGCTACCGTGATGCCCCGGAGATCGATGGCCTTGTCCTGGTAAAAGGTGAAATACCTGCTGGGCAGATAATCCCTGTACGCATCACTGGTGCCATGGCCTACGACCTGAACGGTGTGGCTAGTCCTCTAAAAAATGGTTGCTAAAGGCTTTCCAGCCAATCAAACCGCGTTTCAGGTATAATTCGACTCTGCTTGAACTTCCCCGTCCACGAATCATAATTTAACCTTCTCTAAGGTTTCACAAAACATCATGAAGTAGGTGTGGAATAGTGCGGTAAAAAAGGAACCCTTTTCCCCCGAGGTAACAAAACGCTAGAAAGTGCAATATGCCTACAGCTGGTAACTCTAACTCGGCACGCTATGCCGCCGTTATTGTGACTTTAATGGATTCCGGGCTACCGAGCTCTTTAACTTGCTCTTTGGTTAAATAGATGGTCATTGGGTGGTCTTCTTTGTTCTCCTTGAATCTCCAAGTGCCTGGCGTCTCTTTCTCTTTGACAAGTACGATTTCCATTTGTGTTGTCTCCTTTCTTTTATTATGCCACTAACCCAAGTAATTAGCTCACTTTATTAAGTTAATATTACCAGGGTTAGATCCTTGTTCACTTCTTCATATAGCACCATCTGAGCTGTTGCTTGCAAGATGCTAACTCAATTGAGCTCCGAGCTTGACCAGGACAGCAACGTTGTGGGCAACACCGACCTAATGGCAAAATAATTTCGGCACCTAGTGGTTATTCATTGCAGGGATGGACAAACCCCCGTGCGCGTTTACTCTCGGCGACACGACGCTTGCTCTCTAACCGACGTATCTTTGATGCCAGTGTTGGTTTTGTCTTACGACGGATTTTTGGTCTTTGTGCTGCGTTGCGAATCAACTCCACAAGCCGGTCAGTTGCATCTTCACGGTTCCGTCCCTGGGTACGGAACCGTCGAGCGTCGATAATAAGTATGCCATCTTCGGTAATCCGGTTACCAGCCAGCGAAATGAGACGTTTTCGAACTTCCTCGGGTAGGGACCGTGAATTAGCCGCGTCAAAGCGAAGCTGTACAGCAGTGGCGACTTTGTTGACGTTCTGCCCGCCCGGCCCTGAGGCGCGAACAAAGTACTCTTGGATCTCGCTTTCGTCAATCGTGATGGTGCGGGTTATGTGAATCATGCCCCAAGTCTACACTCACGTCACTGGCTTAGGCAAGCTCTAGTTTATGATAGCGCTGCTAACCGTGGCGAGACTGAACAGCTCCCCTAACGGCGCGCACGTGGCAATAACAGAGGCAAACGATTTGTTATTGAACTAAACCGAGTTTTGTTCAATCATATTCTATCGTATGAAAGTGGCGAATAGTTGCACAATATAAGCTTCTGTTCAATGTGAGTAACTACTCAAGCAGTTGTTAGCTCAGATGCACGTTCTGGGCAAATGTGCAACCAAAACCTGAACAATAGCGTTTATTTTCCCAACCAGAAACAGGCTTTAACGCTTCTCTCTCCGCAAGAGTTCAGCAAAAAGGTTTTGTCTACTTCCAGCCTTAGCCAAACAGCGTCTCCAGTAAAAAGGAGGGTGTTTCCTCTACGTCCCCTTTCTCCGCCACCTTTACAAAATCACGCATGATATCGACAATCTCTTCCTTGGACATTATCATTTACCCCCTTTATTTAACTCGCTCAAATAATATATCCTGCTCATCAATATGGACAACCTTATACCAGTGTGAATTAATCTCAAATCCTCTCGTCTTGATTAATTCACCTACCTTTTGTATAGCAAATTCGCGTTCCGCATACCTGTGATTAACTCGAAAGGTTTTCTGTTTGGCTTTCATTACCCTTGCCATGCCTTCCTTCGCCACCTTATTCTGGCACTCCTTGAGATACACTCACTCTTAGAGATTCCTGCTTCCCTCAACCGTTTTCTAACAGTAGCCTGATTACAACCCAGAGTTTGTGCCATCTCTTTAATTAGCAAGCCATCATTGTGGTAGAGATTAAGAACCCCGTCGGCTGTTATATCATCACGGCAGTGGTATTTCCCCCGCCAGTCGAGCTTCATGCTCCTTGAAAAGCACTCGCCTGCACTAATCCCGGCTTCTCTTAATCGACTAGTAACCGTGCTTGGACAGCAACCTAAGATTGAGGCCATTTCTTTTATCAATAAATCATGGTGATAAAGCTCAAGCACTTTGTCTACAGTTATATCACTCCGATAATGAGGGAGCCTCCTCATCCTTGTTAACCCAGCCTCCTTGGCAATCTGGTGAACTCTCTGCTTTGAGCGGCCGACAATACTCCCTATCGTCACATAGGTCGCATCAGGATAGTCCATGAGAAGGCTTAATACTTGTCCCTTACTGCCTTTATCTCTCAATCCTGTTTCCTCAAAAGGCTTTCGGCTATGGCCCTCTTCAATATAGTGAGGAAGACAACCACAGTGCGCTGGATCTCGACAGGCTCTTCAGATAACACCTTAGCCACATAAGGGTCCAATTGCTTATAAATATGATAC
>DATKWL010000294.1:0-13613 GCA_035529555.1 Dehalococcoidia bacterium
CTCATCACCATCCGGGTCCGAAGCGATGCACTTGATTTCAGAGGCAGCCTTAGGATAAAGGGTCACGTATTTGGCTTCAAGGCTTGAGATTATTGGCGGCTGATTACCCACTGACTCCGGTACTGAACCACAAGCGCTGGCCAGCATCGTCAACACGGCCAACGTAACCAACACTGTGCCCGCTCTCATTCGACAGATTTGCGATTTCACTATCGCTTCCTCCTCAAACAAACTGAGGAAAGTATATACAGGCCCAGCAATTTTCGCAAGGCACCGAATTGTCTCATCAATAATTGTTATTAAAAGCAGCATGTAGTGCGAGGAATGTCATTGCGAGCCGAAGCTGCGAGGAACAAAGAGGGAGTAGTGCAGGGCTTTAGCCCTGCCCGTCACCACCCCAGGCGACCTTAAAAGAGCCGAATGGCTGTTGACCTGATTCGGCAGTGGTGGTATTATGCTCTAGATACCTCGGAGATGCAGTATTGGCTAACAAAGGCCGACAAGACACTGACGTTGCTCGAATTCTAGAGCTAGAAGCCAGACGGCAAAAGGAAACTATAAACCTTATTGCCGCCGAAAACTACGCCAGCAAGGCGGTGCTCCAAGCTCAAGGCTCTATTCTAACCAATAAGTATGCTGAAGGCTATCCAAGACATCGCTACTACGCTGGCTGCCCCAACGCAGATGCTGTTGAAAACTTAGCCATCGAAAGGGCTAAAAAACTATTCAATGCTGAGCATGCCAATGTCCAGCCTCACAGCGGCAGCCAAGCTAATATGGCAGCCTATTTCGCCCTGCTTGAGCCTGGTGATACCGTCATGGGGATGAGTTTAAGCCATGGCGGACATTTAACTCATGGGGCCCAGGTTAATTTCTCAGGGAGATTGTACAAGTTTATTCCCTACGGTGTTAACCGTGAGACTGAAAGACTCGATTACGACAACATAGAAAAGCTAGCCCTAAAGCACAAGCCAAAGCTGATTATCGCCGGGGCCAGCTCCTATCCTCGAACTATCGACTTTGGCCGTTTCCGGCATATCGCCGATGCAGCAGGCGCTCAGCTTATGGCAGATATGGCTCACATCTCCGGACTAGTAGCCACCCATTTGCATCCCTCTCCAGTCCCCTATGCTCAGGTAGTTACTTCATCTACTCACAAGACGTTACGCGGCCCACGCAGCGGCTTTGTCTTATGTAAACAAGACCTGGCTTCAAAAATCGACTCCGCCGTTTTTCCTGCGATGCAGGGGGGACCGCTGATGCACGTTATCGCTGCCAAGGCGGTAGCCTTCTTCGAAGCCATGCAGCCCGAGTTCATCACCTACCAAAAGGCTGTCCTGGAAAATGCTGTCATCCTTGCCGCTGAGCTTCAGCAGCAGGGCCTGCGCCTGGTCTCCGGAGGTACTGACAACCACCTTATCCTCATTGACCTGACCCCGATTGGGATAACCGGCAATACTGCCCAGGAAGCCCTCGAAAACACCGGTATCCTGGTAAACAAGAATGCCATCCCCTTCGACACCAAGCCACCACGAATTAGCAGCGGCATCAGACTGGGTACACCAGCCATCACCAGCCAAGGCTTTGGCATCCAGGAAATGAAACAAATTGCCTCCCTCATCGCCAAGGTGCTCTTCCACCCCAACGATAAAAAGACCCAAAAGGAAGTAGCCGAACAGGTAGCTTCCGTATGCCACCGCTTCCCCATCCCAGGAATAGATATATAACAAGAGGCAGCTCTGCCAACAAAAAGAAACTAAATCTCATCTCGATATGTGCATTCCAGGTATCTACGCCAGGAGACGATTGCACCTTGACAGGAATCCTCTTTTCCAAAATGATAGCCTTGCCTCTGATAGGCTAAGCTTTGTTATGTTGCTTAAAGTATAATTTTGTCACATAGACAATCCAACGCCAGTGTATAGCAATATGCAAGGCAAACACGACTACCAGAGCGACCGCCGTCCACTCATGGATACCGAGCCATGTATGGCGTGTAAACAGGAACGTGGCGCCTCCTCCCTGCAAACCTGCACCTCCCCTGTAGCCCCCACCACCTCCAGGTAAAGCAAACCAGATGATAAATCCAGAGATGCCCTGAAATAAGAGAAGTAAACCAAAAACGGCATTCAGAATATAGTTTTTTGTTGCCTTTCTCATAAGACAGCCTCCTGAATATGGCTAGACCTGCCTGATTATACACGTATATAGACCCAGGCAAGAGCAGAATTGCTACAGAAATTTTTTACAAAAATTTTACACATAAGCAAAACTGCGGCAACAATCCACTGTTATAGTAGACTGTAAAGTCAGCACAGGGCTTGGGCAGAGGAACACTATCACAGCCCGTAGACAGCTTTTAGTCAAACAAAAATAGAGGAGGTACAAAAATAAGGAGGATTTATCAATTGGCATGGAGACTTTCCCCTGTATAATTTATACTACTGCAATATGAGGTAGTATTATGAAACAAAGTTCTACTGCTTATGGTGCTGCTTTTCTGCGGGCGATGGAAAATTTATTGCCGGAAGATAAAAGGTTTTTTGAAGATCCCTATTCTAGGAAGATATTACCACCTGTATATAGATATTTCGTGATTATAATGCGTCCTCCTAAAATATGGAACTTTTTGATGAATATGAGAGAAAAATTAACACCTGGAGTAGTTGGGGGAGTTCTTTGCCGCACACGTTATATAGATGATTTGTTAATCAATGCTATTAAGGAAGGAGTTGGAACAGTTGTTAACCTGGGAGCCGGTATGGATACCCGTGCTTTTCGTATTCCCGGTATTGAAAATATACAATACTTTGAATTAGATTCTCCTGAATTACTGAAAGTCAAAAGCTCAAACATCAATAAGGAAATCGGAGAACTTCCTTCCAATGTTTCTTTGGTTCCTATTGATTTTAACAGTCAAGATCTTGGTGAGGAGTTAAAGAAAGCTGGATATACTTTATCTCTTAAAACCTTTTTTATATGGGAAGGTGTAACACAGTATATTTCTAAAGAAGCAATTGATAATACCTTGAAATATTTTGCCCAAGCTCCCACTGGCAGTAGAATTGTTTTTACCTACGTTCTAAAAAGCTTTATCAATGGCAGCTATATCCCCGATGGTTTAAATATCCTGTATAAAACTATGCTTAAAAAGAAGAATCCATTCTGGTTTTGTGGTTTTGATCCTGCCGAGATGAAAGAGTATTTGTCAAAATATTCCCTGTCGTTAATTGAAGATGTTGGTAATGAAGAGTATCTTGAACGCTATATTAAACCCAAAAGCCGTGATTTAACAGTGATGGAAATTGAGCGTACAGTTCTGGCAGAAGTGAAATAAGGCGCTATTTATTAAAATCTTAAGTACAGTCAAAGGTCGTAAAACTAAATTTTAGGGCTAAGTGAAATCGGGCTTCGCGGTGATTTGAAAAGAAAATATTTAAAAAGAGGAGGTAATGTATTATGAATATGAATCAAAAACAGGAAAAGGGGAAACGTTGGATGTTGGGGTTCCTGGGTTTCTTAGGATTTCTGGGATTTACAGCGTTCGCATCACATGAACCTTGGCCGCTGTTTAACTTCTGCCTATTTGCTCTCTTTTCGCATTTCGCGTATCTTAAAAAGGAACTCAAATATTTGGGTATTCTTGGGGTAATAGGCTTGATTGTAGGAATACTCGGAGTTGTAGGACTAATTACAGTATAGAAAATAATGTCACTGCTCCGCCCGACTCTGCGGCACTTCGTGCCTTGCCTCGTTACGCTCGGTCACTTAACAGCGGATAAAAGGGAAATCAAAGATTGCCCCAAATTGCTTTCGGCAATTTCTTTACCACATACCACCCGACAGTCATCACATAACCTTGAAACGAAGCCTAATTTTTTATTTTTAACTGTAGCCTCGCCCAAAGGCGACCTCATTGCTGGCGCACATTCCCTGCAGCACACACAGGCAACAGCGAGGACGCTGGGCCTTACATACCTTTCTGCCATGTTCTATCAGCAGAATATGAAACCGGTAGACATCACTGGGAGGGACAAGGCTCTCAAGCAGCTTATGAGCTTGCTCCACAGAGACCTTAGAATCAATCAGGCCCAGCCTTTTGGCAACGCGGAAAACATGTGTATCCACCGGTAAAACCGGTATCCCCAGAGAAAAAAGCAATACGCAGCTAGCTGTTTTCATACCCACTCCGGGCAATTGCCTCAGCCAATCCCTGGCTTCATTCAGAGGAAGCTGCCTTAAAAAGTCAAGCTCGAACCCTTCTCGCCTCCGCCGTATCTCCTCAAGCACCTGTTTGATATAGCTAGCCTTGATTTCTCCTAAACCACCAGGCCTGATACAATCAGCAATCTCAGCCATGCTCGCATCAGCCACCTCCTCCCAGCCACCAAAGGAAGCCAAAAGCGACTCGAAGGCCCGGTTGGAATTTCTATCAGAGGTATTTTGAGAAAGGATTGTCTGAACCAGCACCGAGAGTGGACTCTGCCGTGGCCGCCACTCACGATTGCCATACTCCTCAACCAGTAAGTTGAGGATTCCCCCGATGTCTATCCTACCCATTTGGAAACTATTATACACGTAGGCAAGAATACGCTGAAGTCACATCAAGTTGATATAATCCGCCTCAATGTGTCGCACCCCATTACTCAGACCAATCTTTGGTTGCCGTGGGGAGGCTCAATCGGTAGATTTGCCTGATGGCAGGTATCTGGGAAACAAGCAGGATGACCAGAGCGGCCGAAGCGGCGATGACATAGCTTCTGGGGAAGATGACGGCACTCATGCTCATGATGTCTGTCTCGAATTGAGCCATATATGCGACTGCCAGATAATGCCCCAGCAGTATGCCGAGTATGCCCCCGAGGCAGCCTATGGCCAGGTTTTCCAGCGTGAGAATGAGGCTAAGCCGGTTGCGGCTCATGCCTATAGCGCGCATTATGGCAATCTCACGCCTGCGCTCAAGCACATTTACCGTCACGCTATTGAAGATAATGGCCATTCCCAGAGCAGCACCCATAGCCAGCATTACGCCGATAAAGACCCAGAAGAAGCCCATCATCTCGTCAAGAAATCGTCTCGTTTCGCCAGCAAATTCTAGCGAGGCGGTTTCGGGGAGGTCATAGAGCCTTTTTAACAGCTTGGCCGATGGCTCACCATCGAACTTGAGCAGCACACCGGTGGCAGTCCCAGGTGCGCGCAGCAGCCTTTGCGTTTCCCGCAGCGGCATGAATGCCATACTGCCCAGCGGCACATCGACGAACCCTACCAGACGCTTTTCTGTGTCTCCGATAGTTCCCACAACAGGTTCCAGTTGAAGCATGTCACCAATCTCAGCACCTAGTTTCTTCTTCAGGGACAGACTGAGCAATATGCCACCCTGTTTGACACTGGTGAGAGAGCCATCCGGCGCTAACAGATTGTACATCGATGACCCTTCCGGCAGCCCCATAATGCTGGTATCAGATACCTTCTCGCCGTGTCGAACACGGTAGGGCACCTCAAGAATAGCCTCGGTTTGCTGTATCCCTTCAAGGTGGCTGATGTAGGAGGCAGTTGCTGTTGCACCCGTGCCTTGAAAGATGACCCTGGCATCAAAGTTCTGGATTCGTTCGAATTGAGTGTACAGGGTCGACTCCATAGCATCTACAAAGGACATGGAAACCAGAACCAGGGCGATAGCTGAAGCTACTCCCGCAGCCATAAAAAAGGTGCGTCGCGGGTTGCGAAAGACATTTCGCATGGGCAATTTCAAGACATATGGAAGCCGGGATAGAAACGGCAGCAAGGTTTCCACCAAGGCCCGGCGCCCGGCAGCAGGTGCAGCAGGACGCATCGCTTCAGCGGGGCGCATCCTGGTTGTCGCCCACGCCGGAAACAGGCCAGCCGCCAAGGGCATCGCAATGCCTATCACCATGCCAACAGCCACAACACCCCAATGCGGTTCGATTACAACAAATGGCAACGCAAGTTGCCGGGCATACTCCCCGGTGAGCGCATTAGCCAGAGCATTGCCCAGCACGGCACCAAGCAGCGAGCCTGCCGCGCCCACGATAAAGGCAAAACCCAGATAATGAAACACAACCTGCCTCTTTCCATAGCCAAGCGCCCGCATCAGCCCAATCTGGACGCGTTGCGACTCCACCAGGCGATTGAGCAAAACGTAGATTGCAAGAGAAGCCATGGAAAGGAACAGGACGGGGAAGAGCACGGCCAGTTGCTGAAAACCCTCGAGGTCCATCTTGAGCAGCCGGTTCCCCAGATGGTCCTTCCTCTCCACCATATACGCCGTGCGAACACCCCTGATAACATCTATTTTCCTGGCGCGAATGGAAACGGGCTCATCCTTCGAAGTCACCCTGTTGATGTGGTTTTTCCGCAGGATTTGCCTGACTTCCTCAAGAACCGCGCTACGGTCCGTGTTTGGCTCCACGGCCAGGTTAATCTCATTGACCAGACCATTCATGCTGAAGAGAGTTTCGGCTGTAGACTGGGGCATAAAGAGAACGCCAAAGGTGCGTGGTGAAGGCATCGGCTCCTGGGCATTCTTGGCAACCCAAATATATTCCGGACTGGTCACTATTCCCGCTACCTTGAAACGAGCCTTATTATCCCCGTTCTTGATGGTCAGCCAGTCGCCGGGCTCGAGTTCGTGGTATTCGGCCAAGTGTTTCTCCACAAGTACCTCGCGCACCGCGTGGGAGCTGAAATAGCTGCCGCTTTCCACTTGAACGTCGTTAACCTCTGGATGCCTCTGTTGCGGCAGTGAGATGACCCTTCCCGCCACCCGCTCACCGCTTTCCTTGGCCAGATCAAGGGACACATCCCCAACAATGCGACCCTCCGCCACCACACCAGGGATTTCATTCATTTCCCTCGCGGCCCTCTGGGGTATGTAGTCGACCGATATCCAGTAGTCTGCCATACTCAGGCGCTCATAAGTACCTTCATAGGAGCTATCAAGATTCTCATACGCCGCATAGGAGGCAATGAACATGGCTACGCCAAGAAGCACGACCAAGCTCACAGCACCAAACTGTGCTTTGGCCGCCCAGACATCCCGGAGTAGCTTACGGTGGAGCTTGGACATAGCTACCATTTCAGCTCGTCGGGATCAAGGGGATGCGTGTTTTGAATTACCTCAGCAACCTTCCCGTCACGCAGGCGCACGATGCGGTGGGCGATGTCACCTATGGCAGAATTGTGGGTTACCACCACCACAGTTTTCAGTTTTGTTTCGTTGAGAACCCTGAGCAACTTGAAAATGCGCTTTCCTGTTTCAAAGTCAAGACTACCCGTCGGTTCATCGCAGAGGATAACGGATGGGTCAGTGGCTAGCGCCCTGGCTATGGCTACCCGCTGGTTCTCGCCGCCGGATAGCTCACTGGGGAAGTGGTTCATGCGCTCTTCCAGCCCGACCTCTCGCAGTATCTCTTCAGATGACCTCGGATGCGCTACCAGTTCGGCGGCAAACTCAACATTCTCCCTGGCAGTGAGGGTGGGAATCAAGTTGAAGAACTGAAAGATGAATCCAATCTGGGTGCGACGAAACTTGGTTAGCTGATTCGCCGTGAGTTGCGTGATATCAATGCCGTTGACTACAATCCGCCCTGAACTGGGAGAGTCCAAGCCACCGATTAGGTTGAGCAGAGTTGTTTTTCCCGACCCGCTCGGCCCCAGGAAAACGATGAATTCCCCTGCCATCACCTCAAGCGTGATTTCCCTCAGGGCTTCAATCTGAATCTGGCCCATCCGGTAGTTCTTGGAAGTCTTTTCCAGTTTGATTCTGGACTCCAAGGTGTCGCGTTGACCTTTGCTTGGCTCTACAGAATCGGTCACAATCTATCTCCTTCACCCAGGCTGGTGAGGCAGCGCAGTTCAGCGCATAGCCATGCTGGCTGTCAGGGATTCTAACAAGCCCAAAACCAACTCTCGCAGCCAGCACCATCTCATGAGGGCTTCTAAAGCTATTCTACCACATGAACCTGCCTATTCCCCAGTTTGACAGGGGAAATCCAAGCTGAAACCAAGCGTTGGGACATGATAGCCCTTTGGTGTTATAATTATCCCACAACAAAAGATAGCAGGAGTGTCTTATGGATGAACTAAAAGTCTTCACCGGTAATGCTCACCCCTCCTTAGCTCAGGCAGTATGCGAATATCTAGGCACACCTCTAGGCAAAGCCGAGATATTTGAATTCAGCAACGAGAATATCTTCATCCGCATCTTGGAGAACGTCCGCGAGCGAGACGTCTTTATCTTTCAACCGCTGTCCTCACCGGTCAACAAGAACCTGGTAGAGCTCCTTATCATGATTGATGCCTTCAAGCGAGCCTCAGCCGGCAGAATCACTGCTGTCATCCCCTACTACAGCTACGGGCGCACCGATAAAAAAGACCAGCCCCGGGTACCCATTACCGCCCGATTGATAGCCGACCTGCTCACCACCGCTGGTGCCAATCGCCTGCTAACCGTAGACCTCCACGCCGCCCAAATTCAGGGCTTCTTCAACATACCTGTTGATGAACTCACTGCCTTTTCTATCCTCAGCGATTACTGGAAAGAGAAAGCTCTGGACAATCTGGTGGTGGTAGCTACCGATATCGGCATATCCGCACGCGCCCGTGATATGGCATCCAGCCTCAATGCTCCTCTGGCTATCATCGAAAAAAGGCGGGTAGGAAATATCGACATTACCGAGACCCTCAATATCATCGGCGAAGTCGAAGGAATGCGTGCCCTGACCGTTGATGATGAAATCGATACCGCCGGCTCTCTGACCAGTGCAGCAAATACCCTCCTGGAGCATGGAGCCACTGAAGTTTACGCCTGCTGTACTCACCCCGTATTCTCAGGTCCAGCAATTGAGCGAATAGCCAAATCGCCAGTCAAAGAAGTAGTCGTCACCGATACCATGCCGGTTAATGGCAAAAGAAAGCTGGATAAAATTACCATCTTGCCCATAGCTTCGCTTCTCGGTGAAGCGATACATCGCATCCATACCGGCCTATCTATAGGCGCCATGTTTGAGTAGAAAAAATTATGTTTAAATGGCTAGGCAGCCTCACCGATTCTAATGAGAAAGAGATAAAACGTCTCGAGCCTGTTGTAGCTCAGATAAACTCGCTGGATCCCGATTTCCAGAGGTTGAGCGATGCTGAGCTTCGTGCCAAGACCGATGAGCTCAAAGCTCGACTTAAAGATGGCGAGACTCTGGATGAGCTTCTACCTGAAGCCTTTGCCGCTGTCAGGGAAGCTGCCAAACGAACCATAGGCCAGCGTCCTTTCGATGTCCAGCTCATGGGTGGCATCGTCCTCCACCAGGGTAAAATCGCCGAGATGAAAACCGGCGAGGGCAAAACCCTGGTAGCTACCCTCCCTCTATATCTGAATGCTCTCACCGGGGAGGGCTGCCATCTGGTTACGGTCAACGATTACCTGGCCAGGCGCGATGCTTACTGGATGGGCCCAATCTACCACGCCTTGGGCATGAGCGTTGCCAGCATCTACCCCCAACAGAACCCGGATGAACATCTTCCCGCTCGCCTTTATGACCCTGATTATACCGACGAGCAAGACAGCCGCTGGCCTCATTTCAAGCCCATCACCCGCCGCCAGGCTTACGAAGCCGACATAACCTACGGCACCAACAACGAATTCGGCTTCGACTACCTCAGAGACAACATGGCTTTAGACCTATCCCAGTATGTTCAGCATCCTCTCAACTACGCCATCGTCGATGAAGTAGACAATATCCTTATCGACGAAGCCCGTACACCACTCATAATCAGTGGTGCTGCTGAAGAAGCCACCCAGAAATACTATACCTTCGCCCGCCTGGTCCCACAGCTCAAGCGAGATGAAGACTATACTATTGAAGAAAGGGAACGCCAGGTTTACCTTACCGAACCTGGCATGGCCAAGATGGAAAGGTCGCTCCATCAAGAGGGCTTGCTCAAAGCCCCCAGCCTCTACGACCCGGCTAACTACGGCCTGAACCGGTACATGGAAAACGCCCTGAAAGCCCAGGTTCTGTTTAAGCGAGACCGCGACTATGTCGTCAAAGACGGGCAGGTCCTAATCGTCGATGAGTTCACCGGCCGACTGATGTTCGGGCGGAGGTACTCTGAAGGCCTGCACCAGTCTATCGAAGCCAAAGAAAGAGTCAAAATTCAGCGAGAAAGCGTAACTTTAGCCACCATCACCTTTCAAAACTACTTCCGCCTTTACCAGAAATTAGCCGGAATGACCGGCACGGCAGCTACTGAAGCTGAGGAGCTTTACAAGATATACAAGCTGGATGTAGCTGTCATCCCCACCAATAAACCAATGATTCGCATAGACAACCCTGACCAGATTTATAAGGATGAAGACGCCAAGTTCAAAGCCGTCGCCAAAGAAATTGAAAACCTCCACAAGCAAGGCAGCCCTGTACTTATAGGCACCGTCTCCATCGAGAAATCAGAACACCTGAGCGACCTCCTCAAAAGAAAAGGCGTGCCCCATCAGATACTCAATGCCAAAAACCACACCGGGGAGGCTGACATCATTGCCCAGGCTGGGAAGGTAGGCGCAGTTACGGTAGCCACCAATATGGCAGGGCGTGGCGTTGACATTATCCTGGGCGGCAATCCTGCTGAGCGTGACGAAAAAGACTGGCAGGAGGAACACGATAGAGTAGTCGAATTTGGCGGGCTGCATGTCCTTGGCACCGAACGTCACGAAGCCAGGCGCATTGACAACCAGCTCCGAGGCCGTTCCGGAAGGCAGGGCGACCCGGGTGGCTCCCGTTTCTATGTCTCCCTGGAAGATGACGTTGTCCACCGCTTCGGCGGCGACCGGGTTAAAGGCTTTATGGACTGGGCAGGATTTGACGAAAATACGCCCATTGAGCATTCTATGGTCAGCAAAGCTATCGAAAACGCTCAAGTCAAGGTTGAAGGCTACCACTTCGATGTCCGCAAACACCTCGTCGACTATGATGATGTGGTCAATAAGCACCGTGAGGTAATCTACGCCGAGCGAAAGAAAATCCTGAGCGGCGCCGACCTCAAGGCAAATATCCTGTCGATGGTTCGAGATGAAATTGAAGGCTTGGTCGCTGCCCGCTGTAGCGATGACCTCGTAGCGCCAGACTATGCCGGCCTGCTCGAAGATGCCGCCGCCGTATTCCCATTACCACCCGAACTGAATCCCAATACTATATCCCAGATGAAGCCAAAACAAATCACCGACAAGCTGGTTGACTATGCCGAGCAATCATACGAGCATCGAGAAAAAGAGGTGGGCGCCGAAAATACGCGATTATTAGAGCGGCTGGTGATGCTGCGAACCATCGACAGCCTGTGGAAGGACCACCTCACTGCAATGGATGAGTTGCGTCAGAGGGCTGGTCTTTACGCCGTGAGACAGGTTGACCCCCTGGTCGTCTACAAAAAAGAAGGTCACGCTTACTTTGACAGCCTGCTGGCCAGCATCCAGCACGATGTTGCCAACACCATTTACAAAGTTAGTATCACCAAGAAGGAAGCCCCAGCCCAAAGACAAGCTCAAAAAGTCGCCGTCCCCGCCGGCAGAAAAGTCGGCCGCAACGACCCCTGCCCCTGCGGCTCCGGCAAGAAATATAAACACTGCTGCGGAAGATAGGCAATTTGAACTTATATGTTGCTACCGCGAGTGCACCCGAGGACGAAATTCCAGTCCTAACTTCTCGCGTAGGTAGTCCTTTAGAACAAATACGTCGATGTTGTGGCGCTCCCGCGTACTTACGAGCATATACTTGGTGTACTCAGATTGGTTGGATGGGGAAGTAATACGGAGCCCTCGGCGATTGTTCTGAATATCTGTAACCTCATTGCCTTCGCCGATACTGCAGTCCCAACACACAACAGCCGCCAGATGATCAAATGAATGATTGAAGTCTGCAGCTAGCGCGTACTTGAACTCAACAAAATAGATTGATTCCCTGGATAAGTCGTATGGCACGGACTGTGCTACCAGTGCGTCGTATCCTCTTTTCGCATCGTAATCTATTACACGGAATGGGAAAATACCAGGCTCAAAGCTGTAGACCATGTTGAATAGGGCAATTGTAGCCATTTCATTACCCGGCTCTATGAGCTCCACGCCTCGAAAATCGCAGACCTTCTTTCTTGTTGCTCTTTTCATCCGTCGTTGAAAGTCCTTGCGCTCTTGCTCGGCTGTCTGATACTGCTCCTCAGATTCAACGGCCTCATCGTAGTCCTGGTATTCGCGACTGCCTTGTATTTCCTCTTCGAAAAGTTGTCTTACACTGTCACGAATGCCATTCAAAAGGTCAGGCGGTGTGTTGGCTATGTCACCACGATTTGCTGTCAGCCTGAAATCCTGACAGTTTACGAACGCGTGATACTTGGTCTCCAGTCGCTTACCCAGCCCTAGCCATTCGTTGTACCGCTTCACTGCAATGTAGTCTTTGCAAGCCCAAAGGCCGTATCTGTCCTCGACCTTGTACATTCCATAATTGGGCGTACGGCCACGGACTCGAATCATCGGGTTGTACGAACGCTTCGCCTCGTCGCCCTCCAAATAGAACACGAGGTCAATGAACTTGCCAGGATAACCCACCACTTGCCGATGCTGGAAGACCCATCGTTTTACAAAGATTTTTGTCCAATCACCTGGACGATTCGTTATGAGTGCCTGTATGTTACAATTCTCACTCGGGAACTGGTGACCAAAGTCAATAAGCTCTTCACTATCACGCCCTAGTCCTTGCAGAAACAGCTCCTTGCCTTGGTTCATTGTTACGTCAAATTCTTTCTCTATCGAACCGAATAGGCTAAACCAAAGTACATAATCTTTCAACAGATTGTGATCGAAATCCCTCTTATTCTGGTTGGCATTATAGCCGTAAATCCTCACCCTTGTTTTCGTTTCTTCGTTGTTTTTCCGTTCCACGACATAGTCATACGGTGGTACCTCTTTTCTCATTAGGTGTTGTAAGGGGGAATCCATTATTGCGTAGACCGTGCATTCGGCGCTATCGCTCCACACTTCAATTTGCCGGCTATTGAAAAAGGTCTTCGTGCCGTGGCCTTTATAGCCTATCTTTGGCACTCCCGCGGCATCTTGCTGACCCGGCTCAGAGACCGTAGACCGGCCAAGGTCAAAAAAGGCCTCAAGCCTTGTTTCATCAATACCGGCACCGTTATCGGAGATTTCGAGCACTAACTCCTCGTCAGGTCGACTGCGGTCTTCCTTGACAGTCACCCGAATCTTGGTTGCACCCCAATCGAGTGCATTACTAATTCCTTCTCGGATAGCATCCCGAGGGTTAACAAAGTCACGTGCTATCTCAAGGTACTCGTTAGCATCTTCCACGTGGGGTATTCGAGTTAACATATCTCTACTCATCATGGAAACCTCCTGCTAAGAGTTATCATGCGGGTTGTTCTGCCACCGGTATTCTCCATCATCATAATCACTGATGGAGCTACTGTCAATACCCAGTCTCTTCCAATACAAGATGAGCCTGGAGGGGGTATCGATTTCTAACACAGGATGAGCCTGAACAGGCAGGCATCTCGTTTATGATTGGGACATGCGGCTAATCATGAACGACGAAAAGCTCAAT
>DATKWL010000295.1:0-3863 GCA_035529555.1 Dehalococcoidia bacterium
CGCGTTGGCCAGCTGCGCCCCAGCGGCTGCCCCGGCGCCTGCCGACACGCCAGTTCCTTGCCCGACATGCCCACCAGCCGAGGAGTGTCCGCCGTGCCCGGAGGCGGAGGCAGGAGAGACGGTGTACGAGGTACTGCCCCCTTATGGCCACCCCACTATCGAAATGCTGGACCCAGTTGCGCGCCTTGACACCCTGGAGGGCAAAACGATCTGCGGTATATTTGGTGGGTCCTTTCATTTCGAAGAGACCTTCCCAGTGATTGCGGAGTTGCTGCAGAAGGAATACCCTACCGCCACATTCATTGGCCCGGACGTGATGACGGAAAATAGGGGGCTGAATGATATCTACCCAGACTGGGAGTCAAAGGATCCAGAGCTTGTTGCCAATCTGATTGAGCAATACAAATGCGATGCGGTCATATCTGGCAACGGCTGTTGAGGGAGCTGCACACCCGACGCTGTACGCGTCGCTATGGCAGCTGAGAGGGCGGGTGTTCCCGCCGTGGTGAATACCTGCCAAGAGTTCGTTACCCAGGCTCATGAAGTGAATAAGCTGGGAGGATTGCCTTGGGAACCAGTTGTCATGTACCCGGGCCATATTGACACGTATTCGCTGGAGCAAAGGTTAACATACATCTCAGAGCTGGTTGCGCCTGGCAATGAGGAAGCACTAACCACACCAATAGAAGCGGCAGCGGCTGTTGCTGAACCGCCAGAGACGACCATTGCATTCAAGGGCACCTTCGAGGAAGTGCTCGACTTCTACCGTGAGAAGATGTGCAGTGATGGGCTGCCCATAATTCCTCCGACTGTCGAAAAGGTTGGAGAGTTCCTGAAATATACCGACTATCCCCCTGATGCGATACTTGGTCGTGCAATGCCACCATCATACCGGGAAGCCACCCCGTGGGCAGTGGCAGTCAATGGGGTGATGGCTGGGTGCCGCCCTGAGTACATGCCGGTATTGATAGGTTTGGCGAAGTGCTTCGCCGACCCGAAATTCACTGTTCAGGATTCTAGTAGTACACCTGGGTGGGAGACGCTGTCCATCCTAAACGGGCCAATAATCAAACAACTGGGATTTAACTACGAGTGTGGTGTTATGACCGCTGGGTACCAGGCTAACACCAGTGTTGGTCGTTTCTGGAAACTGTTCCAGAGAAATCTCCTGGAGATTCGGGTCGAGAAAACTGATAAGGGGTCGTTTGGCCGCAACTGGTTAACAGTTCTGGCAGAAAACGATGATTTCTGCCGTGAGATAGGCTGGAACCCTTTAAGTGTCCAACGAGGGTTCGAAGCGGGAGACAATGTCGTAACCACGATGTCTTTTATGGGTAGGATTTACGACCCTAATACCAAAGGAGATACGGCGGAGTTTCACCTCGCAGAATTGGGTTCCCACTATATAAAAAGCATCATGTCCGCACCCTCCCCTATGACATCCCCTACAAAATCCATTCTAATCGCTCATACCCCCATAATTGCCGGGGTACTGGCTAAGAGTGGGTATTCAAAGGAGGACGTTAGACGGTATTTCGCCGAGGTGAAGATCACTGCAGCCGAATTTGACGCACAAACGGCACTCCGAGGAGGGGAGACTGGCACAGATCCCTCCGCGGCGCCTCTCGCGTCGTTGTGCGAGATTGGCACGTTGGACAAAGAGCTTTTCTGCGCAACAACAGACCCAAATAGGATGGTTCCATTGGTCAACTCCGAGGAAGAGATCCTGATAGTCGTCACCGGCGACCCGGGTAGAAACCGTAATATGATAATAGTAGACAATCAGTACCAGGGGCCGGCTACGAGCATGAAGATAGAGTTACCGAAAAATTGGGATGCGCTATATGACGACTCCCAGCTAAAGAAAGACCTTGAGAAGTCCGGACAGAAGTTCCTATAAAGAAGGTCTTCCCAAGGCCGCATCCTAGCCACTCAAGTAAGAGAGGGGGCTTACCGGAGCCCCCTCTCTTATGAAGAACGGTCAAAAGGAGGTCATATAATAGTATGACTGAAGAAAAAAAGAGATCTAATCCAGTCTCAAGGCGGGAGTTTATCAAGGGTGCCGGCCTTGTTGTCGGTGGGGGAGCAGTTGGGGCTGGGATTACTTACCCTGTGGTGCCTAAGAAAGAGGTAATCAAAGAGGTACCCATAGAGGTAATCAAAGAGGTAATCAAAGAGGTACCCAAAGAGGTCATCAAGGAGGTGCCGACTGCTGCCGTATACGAGGTATTACCCCCTTATGGTAAACCCACTATAAAATTCCCCGGGGAACAACCAGAGACGGACATTGCATTCAAGGGCACCTTTGAGGAAGTGCTCAAGCACTACCGTGAGAAGATGTGGAGTGATGGGCTGCCCATAATTCCTCCGACTGTCGAAAAGGTTGAAGAGTTCCTGAAATATACCGACTATCCTGCTGATGCGGAGCTTACTCGTCCACTGCTACCATCGTACCGGATAGCCACCCCGTGGTCGGTGGCAGTCAATGGGGTGATGGCTGGGTGCCGGCCTGAGTACATGCCAGTATTGATAGCCATGACAAAGGCCTGGGCCGAGCCGAAGTTCCGTGTTCAGGATGTTAGCAGTACAACTGGCTGCACAACGATCACCATTATAAATGGGCCGATAAAAAGCCAACTGGGAATCAACTTCCGGCAGAGTTACGGGCACCCCGGGTACCAGTCTAACGGCAGTATGGGCCGCTTCTGGACTATGTTCAAGAGAAATCTCATGGAACTCAGGATTGAGCCTCCCACCGAGATGGGGGCGCATGGCATGAATTTTCTCAACCTTGCTGGTGAAGACGACGCTTCATGCGAGGAGTATGGCTGGAAGACCTTGGCTGAGCAGCAGGGGTTTCAGGCCGGGGACAATGTGGTGACTACGATGAGCGTTCTCTGTCAAAGCGAGGCTCCGGCTATAGTCGGAGTGACTGGGGATGATTTCCTGAGTGGGATCTGCGGTCAGATTTGTGAGGGCGCCTGCTGTCAATTCCAGCTCTTTACTGGCCAGTATCTGTTCGTCATACCCGGACTTGTTGCCGACGTTTTAGCCAGAGACGGCTTTGACAAGGACGATATGCGTGATTACCTGTACAACAATGCGAGACAGACAGCACGGTACCTGGAAACTAGATTGAGGGTAAATCAGGAGGGCTACTACTGCCAACAGGTAAAGGATGGTAAGCTACCCCAAATGTTTTGCGAGTCGGAAGACCCAAACAGGTTGGTCCCGATTTTTATAGACCCTAAGAAGATATTTCTTATTGTCGATGGCGACAGAGCTAGAAACCGGATCGAATGCTTCATGAGCAACGGCGGTATAGGGCCGATGACAAGTATGAAGATAGAGTTACCGGAGAATTGGGATGAGTTGTATTGGGACTCGCAGTCAAGGATAGATCTCATGATGAAGTACGGACGGGAGTTTCTATAAAGGAGGCCTTCCGCGAAGCTTGGCACAAAGGATCCACGAGTGGGAGCGGGTGAGTTATGCTACACCCATCCGCTCCCCAGTTAAGATTGTGAGAGGAGTCAATTGAAATGATTACGCTGTCTCGAAGTAAGTGCATAGTCGTTTGCATTTGCCTCACTTCAGTCGTTCTGCTTGCCACATCTTGTGCGCCGGCGGCCACACCGACCCCCACCCCTCCGCCGGCCGCTACCCCAACCACCGCGCCGTTACCAACGACGGAGATGACAACACCACCGACGACAACGCCACCTACGACAACGCCGCCTACGACAACGATACTACCGACGGCAGACACAACAACGCCATCAACCCCTCCTTCAGCAGAAGAACTCGCTGAGCAGGGCTTTGCCCTCCCCGAAATACCTAGAATAACCTGTGAAGAATTAAAG
>DATKWL010000296.1:0-2617 GCA_035529555.1 Dehalococcoidia bacterium
GGTCTCGAGGTCTATGTACTGGGGCCCTGCTATAGAATTCTCCCTGAACTCATTTATAGAGGAGAGGTTTATACCCTCGTACTCCCTGACCTCCACAAACGGCAGACCGCCGGTATTGCCGGTTCCGTCATTTCCCGCGCAGCTTACCAATGACAATCCCGCCAGAACCATAACGGCCAAAAGCACCATACCGACTGCAGATGTTTTCTTCATGAATCCATACCTCTTGTTAATTCGGCCTTATTACGAAAATACAACCCTTAGATTGGAGCAGGTGCTCCAATCTACCCGACTACATCCAGGCTACAAGACTATAGTTCTACTTAAGTTTTATGTTATCCCGGCAAATCCAAGATGTATGCTACTTTTGTCTCACTCCCAAGGCGCTCAAACCTTACTTTTATGAAGGCTTCTGCTATAATCGTATTCAATTAGATGAAACAAGAAATCTCGCTCTACATCCATGTCCCCTTTTGCCGACGCAAGTGTAACTACTGCTCGTTTGTGTCGTACCAGGGTCGCGAAGCTGATATACCTGCCTATGCCGACTCGCTGAAGAAGGAACTGGCATTCCGCTCCGGAGGGGAACAAATTCGCAGCGTTTACCTCGGCGGGGGAACTCCCAGCCTGCTTTCCCCTTCCCAGGTTGACGATATTCTATGCACCATACGCTCTCTCTTCGCGGTAAACAGAGACGCCGAGATAACCATCGAAGCTAACCCCGGCACTATCGATGCAAGATATCTTGCCGATATCAGGGCCTTGGGTATCAATAGACTCAGCCTCGGTGTGCAGAGTTTCGATGATAAAGAGCTTGCGCTGCTGGGACGCATCCATACTGATACTGAGGCAAGAGAGGCGATACAACTTGCCCGAAACGCAGGCTTCACCAATCTGAACCTCGACCTTCTCTACGGCCTGCCAGGGCAAAGCCTCTCTGAATGGCAAAAAACACTTGACCAAGCTGCAGAGTTGGAACCAGAACATATTTCGCTTTATGCCCTGACGCTTGAGCAGGATGCACCCCTGTTTCAGGCAATCGAGCGCGGAGAGTTGCCTGCTCCTGATGTCGACCTCGCCGCAGATATGTACCAAATGGCTGAAGATAAGCTGGGGAAATACGGCTATCGCCACTATGAGATATCGAACTGGGCCAAACCGGGATATGAGTGCAGGCACAACCTGGTCTACTGGCACAACCTGCCTTATATCGGGGTGGGCGTTGCCGCCCACTCATGCATAGATGGTCATCGCTTTGCCAACACTTCAGACCTTGAGAGGTATTTGAATGCGTTTTCACGCAACAAACCGCCGATGCATGAGCTTGATGAGATAATAGGACCGGAGCTGCAAATCTCCGAAACCGTTATCCTGGGACTGAGGCTGAACGAAGGCATCAGGACAGACCCCATAAAAAATCATTTCGGCATAGACTTATTCAAGCGGTACGGGTCGGAGATAGAAGAGCTGACTGATTTGGGACTGGTTAAATGCACCGACCATTGTATCAAGCTCACACCGCGCGGCAGGCTGTTGGGCAACGAGGTGTTCTGGCGGTTTTTACCATGAACCAATCAATAATCAGAAACTTTTGCATCATCGCTCATATAGACCACGGCAAATCCACGCTTGCCGACCGTCTGATTGAACTTACCGGCGCCATGCGTAAGGACGAGCTGCGGGAGCAGGTACTCGACAGCATGGACCTGGAACGAGAACGCGGCATCACTATCAAGTCAAAGGCCATCCGTCTCGATTACAAAGCCAGCGACGGAACAACCTACCGGCTGAACCTGATAGATACGCCCGGGCATGTCGATTTCTCCTATGAGGTATCCCGAACCCTCGCCGCCTGCGAAGGAGCGGTACTGGTAGTCGATGCCACGCAGGGAATCCAGGCGCAGACGCTGGCAAATGTTTATCTGGCTATGGAGCACAACCTGGAAATCATACCCGTGCTGAACAAGATTGACCTTCAGGGCGCTGAAATCGAAAGCAGTCTGGGAGAGATTGAAAGCGTGCTCGGGTACACTCTGGAGAGCGTGCTCCTGTTGAGCGCCAAGACGGGACAGGGCGTGCCGCAGCTTCTTGAGGAGATAGTTCGAAGAGTGCCACATCCCAAAGGCAATGCCGATTTGCCACTGCGTGCGCTCATCTTCGATTCCCACTACGATTCATATAAAGGCGTGATAGCCTATATACGCGTCATTGATGGCTCCCTCTCCGCAGGCAGCAGCCTGCGTCTGATGGGACAGGGCACCGAGATGGAGGCGCTGGAGGTCGGGTTCTTCGACCCGGAACCCCGCCCTGTGAAGAGCCTGTCGGCTGGAGATGTGGGTTATATCGCTACAGGTTTGAAGAGCGTGAGCAAGTGCCGTGTGGGCGATACCATAACATCCGCAGCGAACGGCGCTGCCGAGCCGTTGCAAGGCTACCGACCCACTAAGCCCATGGTGTTTGCCGGTGTATATCCCACGGAGCCTGATGACTATCAGGAGCTACGCGAGGCCATCGAGAAGCTCAGCCTCAACGATGCCTCGTTCTCATACCAGCCGGAGTCAAGCCCTCTTCTGGGGCACGGCTTCCGCTGCGGCTTCCTCGGACTGCTGCATCTGGA
>DATKWL010000297.1:0-21798 GCA_035529555.1 Dehalococcoidia bacterium
CGAAATTACTGTTCAAGCAAGATGATAATCACGTGTCAGGAAGCTGTCAAGCTGGTTCCCTAGCATAGTATGAGCACAAAGAAGGGTAACTTTCATTAAGACTTCGCAAACTGAGGCGAGTCTTCGATTTACCGCCCCGTAGTGTTTCATGCTGGCATTACCTTGTCACTTACCGCTAAATCGAAGCTAAACGGCATGGCAACATTACTTCCACACAACCAACGAAGCTGACCGGTCCCCTCACCGCCCTGTAGTGCTTCAGGCTGTCTTGCCCCTAACGCTGATCCTTGTGGAGGGGTAATAGGGGTAGTAGGGTTAGAAAAAAATGGAGAGAGAAACAGTTAGTATTTATATATTCATTTTTATTAACCCTATTAAACTTGCTACCCCTCAAACTTCTTTCTACCCATAGGACAGTATATACTCAGTAAGGTAAACAATACATGAAGAAGCTGAGAACCCTTGCCCGTTATTTCTTGGTTGTGGGCCTCTTCATAGGCCTGGTGGTGGCCTTTTCAACGCTATTCGAATGGGCTAACATAGCGCTCCCACCCTTTGTGACGGCCTCTATATGGGGAGTCGAGGTCTTTGTCGATTGGGGCACAACTATCCTTTTGCTCGGGTCGGGTTTGGGGATTCGTGAGGCAAACCCCGTCCATGCATTTCTGTTTAGAAGGGTGGGCTATGCGGGTGACTTCCTGGTGATGTGCGCTTTCCTGGCTGTAATTTTCGTGTTTATCTGGCCTGGAGTGCCACGGTCAGACCTGTTAGGGCTGTGTTGCGCTTACACGCTGGTATATGTAAATAATGGCTTGGTCTACAGGCGCAAGCTCAGGGCAAAGCGTCGCGCCGAACAGTATGTGAATTTAGCGATGGAACGTGCAAATGAACCAGGTGAGAGGGGATATCGAGATTGAGTTGACAGATATTCATGACATTATCACCGCCCTGTAGTGCTTCATGCTGTCCTTGAGAGGTGAGACTGAGAATAGGTGTAACATGGTTAGTCGTTCGCTTGATAGATGACTTCATACTAGAGAGTCAGAGATAGTAAAAGTTTGTCTGGACGTCTGCGTAATGGTAGAATCTATGCATGAGACTACGCGCATTCGACCTTAATGAGCCTATTCCTGAACTAAGAGAACCGCATGCCTTGGCCATCCTCAAACCATGGATCGATGTGGGGAATGCGGGAACGCTGACATTGTCTCATTTGGAGTCCTATCTGAATGCCCAAGCATTGGGACAAATAGCCAGGCCAGGCAATTTCTTTGACTTCACCCGTTATCGTCCAACGCTATATTTGAAAGAGGGTCGCCGAGAGGTTCATGTTCCCAATTCATTTATCACCTATGCCAAAGTGAAGGAAGGCCACGACTTTCTGTTTCTGCACATTTTAGAACCCCATATGTTAGCCGAGACATATGTCGATTCGGTATTCCGTCTACTGAAGAGTTTTGGGGTAAAAAGGTACTGCCTCATCGGGTCAATGTACGATTTGGTTCCACACACTAGGCCATTGCTGGTCACTGGCACCGGAAGCAATCTGAAGCTTCAAAACGAGTTAGAGGTTGCAAACGTAATATCGAGTGACTACGAGGGGCCTACTACTATTGCATATTTGATATCCCAGTTGGCGCTTCAAATAGGTATGGAAACTCTTACTCTCATAGTGCATCTGCCACAGTATCTGGTAATGGAGAATGACTACAGAGGTAAGAAAAGGCTGATGGAAGTACTTTCCGTTCTATATGATTTTCCACTTGCTGAAGATGATGCAGACAAAGCCAAGGAACAGCAGGACCAGGTTGGTGAACTGGCAGAAAAGTTTATTCAGCAGGAGCCCAATTATAGACTCATTCTGAGCCAAGTGGAGGCCTACTACGACTCACGGGTTGGACAGAGTCTGAAAGAAACCAAGCTCTCCCCCGAGGTAGAGAAGTTCCTACGTGACTTAGGTAGGAGATTCGGGCAAGGCTAGACAGACCTATCCCCACCACCGCCCTGTAGTGCTTCAGGCTGTCCAAATCTCCCTTATTAGACTGATAGGACCCTCCCTCTATCTGGCCGGCATGAGAGATAGTATAATGCGGCGCTCTGAAGGGGCGCTGCCTGAGCAGTGGAGTGTCCTGAGGCAGAAGCCCGCTTACACTGTAAATCTTGGTCACCTCAAGTGCTTCCTCGATAGCCATCCTGGGCAATATCGTCGGCAATGACCGTGCCAGCAAAGTCTTACCACTGCCCGGAGGGCCGCTCATTATCACATTGTGACCTCCGGCAGCAGCCACCTCCAGCGCCCTCTTCACATGCTCCTGCCCTTTAATGAAGGAGAGGTCCATAGCCTGCGACGGCTGATCCACCGCCTCGATTTCGCTTTCACTCGCAATATAGCTCGATATGATAGTGTCTCCCCGCAGATGAGCCACGAGTTGAGTGAGTGTGGAAACGGGAATAATGCTAACACCCTTGACCAGAGAGGCCTCCTTGGCATCAGCAGCAGGGACAAAAACCTCAGGTATCCCCTTCTCCCGAGCCAAATCTACCATTGAGATAATGCCATGAGTGTGACGCAAGCCGCCGTCAAGAGATAGTTCCCCCAGGAAAAGCATACCCGAGCCGTCAATCCGGATTTGTTCTGAGCTGAGTAAAACTCCAACCGCAATCGGCAGGTCATAAGCCGGGCCTGCTTTTTTGAGGTCGGCAGGAGCCAGATTCACCGTTATGCGCTTCATGGGAAAATAACAGCCCGAATTCCTCACAGCGGAGCGAACCCTTTCCCTGGCCTCCTGCACAGCAGTATCCGGCAAACCTACGATATTCATCGCGGGCAAGCCGCCCATTATATCAACCTCCACCTCAACCTCTTGAGCATCAAGTCCGACTACCGCCGCAGTTTTTACTTTTGCCAGCATTTTTCAGGCTACTCCATCGTTTATTTCGCTAGATTATAGCAGGCAAAACAATTTAATACAAATCTACGAGCAACGCCAGCGAACATAATCCAGTATATTATTTCCTGCTACATAGAAGATTTTTTGTTAAGAAATTCACAAAAAATCAAAAAAAGGTCTTGACACACATTTTGGCATGGGATAAACTATACGCCGGCTGGTAATACCCGATACAATGTGGTTGTTAATACAAATAATCAAATTCCGACTATAGCTATACTTTAGCTATAGTTGTATTTTGTCAATTTAGTCGCTCGCAGCCAGACTCAGAAAGGAGAGGCAGGTATGGAACTAAGCCGAAGGGATTTTCTGAAAGCTAGTGGGGCGGGGGTTGGTGGAATAGTTATCTGGCAGGCCTTGGGGTCAGGCAAAGGTGTAGCTTCAACCAAGGCTTTCTCTCTGACCAAGAAGATAGGCGAGAAGACCACAATCTGCCCGTTCGACGGTTCGGGTTGCGGTTTTATCGTCGCCGCAGAGAACGGCAAGGTGGTAAATATTGAAGGAGACCCTGAGCATCCCATCAATCACGGCGCCGGCTGCGCCAAGGGCGCATCGATACGCCAGTTAGCCGCAGACAACCCGCGCCGATTGAGCAAGGTGCTCTACCGCCGTCCGGGTGGCACTGATTGGGAAGAGAAGGATTGGGACTGGGCCGTAACACAGATAGCCCAGAAGATTAAGGCCACCAGGGATGCCAACTGGATAGACAAAGACGAGGGATATATAGCAAACCGCACAGAGGCAATTGCCTGTCTGGGCGGTGCCGCGCTGGATAATGAAGAGTGCTACCTCCTGGTAAAGATGGCGCGCGCACTCGGTCTGGTGTATATAGAACATCAGGCCCGCATCTGACACTCGGCCACAGTCGCCAGTTTGGCGGAAACATTCGGCCGAGGCGCTATGACCAATCACTGGAACGACATTCAGAATTCTGACTACATTCTGGTAATCGCAGGTAATCCTGCAGAGAACCACCCCGCCGCCTACGGGCACATCACAGCAGCCGTAGACAAAGGCGCTAAACTCATTGTTGTGGACCCCAGATTCACCAGAAGCGCTGCCAAGGCACACATCTACTGCCCCATCAGGTCAGGCACAGATGTCGCCTTCATCGGTGGCATAGTAAAGTACATAATCAGTGATATAGAGGCAAATCCTGGCAACTACAACATGACCTATATCACCGAATACACCAACGCTTCTTACCTGGTGAACCCCAACTACAAAGGGGCTCCTGACCTGGATGGCTTGTTCTCGGGTTATAATGCTGAGAAGCGCTCGTACGACAGGTCTGCTGCGACATCCTCATGGACATACCAATTAGATGAAAATGGTGTCCCCAAGAGAGACAAGACGCTCCAAGACCCCAACTGCGTCTTCCAGATTCTCAAGGAACACTATGCCCGATACACTCCGGAGATGGTCAATACGGTCAGCGGCGCCCCCAAGGAAAAATTCCTCGAGGTCGCCAAGACCTTCGCCGAGAGCGGCGCTGCAGGTAAGTCCGGAACTTTGATGTACGCCATGGGCGCCACTCAGCATACCAACGGTTCCCAGATTATACGAACATACGCCATAATGCAGCTCCTTCTGGCCAACATTGGAGTAGCTGGAGGCGGTATTCAGGCCATGCGCGGCGAGTCCAATGTTCAGGGCTCCACTGATATGGCGCTGCTTTCGCACCTACTGCCTGGGTATCTCCTGGTTCCCCAGCACAATGATGAAACACTTCAGAAGTACATCGATAGAGCAACACCGAAGTCGAGTGACCCCCTGAGCCTGAACTGGTGGAAAAACACAGACAAGTATATGGTAAGCCTGCTCAAGGCATGGTGGGGCGATGCTGCGACAAAAGACAACGACTTCGGGTTCCATTATTCGCCTAAAGTACATGCAGGCACCAACTACACACACATCGCCCTCTTCGAGGCTATGGAAAAAGGCGACATCAAGGGATTGATGTGCTGGGGCCAGAACCCAGCAGTAGGCAGTCCCAATGCCAATCAGACCCGCAATGCCCTGGCCAATCTGGACTGGCTGGTCTGTGTTGACCTCTGGGAGACAGAGACCTCCATCTTCTGGAAAAGGCCGGGCGCTGACCCGACGGGCATCAACACTGAGGTCTTCTTGCTCCCGGCAGTAGGTTCATTTGAGAAAGAGGGCAGCGTCACCAACAGCGGGCGCTGGATGCAGTGGCGTTACAAGTGTGCAGATTCGCCCGGCGATGCCAAGGCAGACCTGGACATAATGAATGAACTTATGGCAAAAATAAGAGACCTGTACCTTAAAGATGGTGCCGCTCCCAACCGCGATGCCATAGTCAACCTTACCTGGTACTATGGCACCCATGCTGACCCGCGCCAGGTAGCTAAAGAGGTCAATGGTTATTACCTGACCGGCGACAAACAAGGGAAACAGGTAATCAGTTTCGCGAGCCTCATGAACGATGGATCCACAGCTTCTGGCAACTGGCTGTACTGCGGTAGCTATGTCGAGCCTGCAGATGAGCCTACGGCTCCCATACCAGGCAACAGAGCCAGCCGCCGCAACTTGGATGACTCTCCATATAACATTCAACTCTATTCCAAGTGGGCCTGGTGCTGGCCGGTGAACCGGCGCATCATCTACAACCGAGCCTCTGTTGACCTCAATGGCGAACCCTTCGACAAGGAACATCCGGTCATCTGGTGGAAGAACGCAGCCTGGACAGGCGACGTCCCCGATGGAGGCGGCAAGCCTATGGCTGAAGGAGGTCATTTACCCTTCATCATGAGGTCTACTGGTCTGGCTCAGTTATTCGGCGGCGTAGTAGGGCCAAGAGAGACATCCCTGGCAGATGGCCCGCTGCCCGAACACTACGAGCCCTGGGAAAGTCCCCTGGCTGCTAATCCAATGTCAGGAACGATGAATGACCCTGTAATCAAGATATGGCGTCCGCTGGAGCAGTCCTTACCCGACAAGTATCCTATTGCAGCCACCACATACCGCGTCGTCGAGCACTGGCAGGCGGGACAGATGACCAGAAACCTGCCCTGGCTTGTTGAAGCGATGCCTAACATGTTTGTTGAGCTGAGCGAAGAGCTGGCAGCAGAGAAGGGCATCGCTAACGCCGACGAGGTAATTATCGAAAACAAGCGAGGCAGCATCAAAGCTGTAGCTCTGGTGACCAAGCGTTTCAAGCCATTCCAGATGAATGGCAAGACGGTGCACCAGATTGGCATGACCTGGCATTGGGGATATGCCGGTCTCTCCACAGGAGACAGCGCAAACATACTCACACCTTCAGTGGGAGACCCCAATACTACCATCCCTGAATACAAGGCATTCCTTTGCAACATTCGTAAGGCTTAAGGAGTAGCTGATTAAGTTCTGGAGGTAATTGATGGCAGAGAAAGCGATTATGTACGATGCAACAAAATGCACCGCTTGCCGCGGCTGCCAGGTGGCCTGCAAGCAATGGAACGAGCTGGAGGGTGAAACAACCACCAACTGGGGCAGCTATGAGAACCCCAAGGACCTCTCTACCCAAACGTGGCTGAAAATGGAGTTCCGTGAGGTGGGGAACAACGGAGACCTGCGCTGGCTGTTCACACGCCGTTCTTGCATGCACTGCACCGACGCCGCCTGTGTCAAAGTATGTCCTACGGGGGCACTCTTCTATCACCCCCTGGGCTTTGTCAGCTATGACAAAGGCAAGTGCAGCGGCTGCGGCTACTGCAAAGAGTTCTGCCCCTATAATGTCCCTCGCCTGAATACCAATCGAGGGAGTGGACTCGGCAGAATGGATAAGTGCACAGCCTGCACTTCATTTGGCCTGGACCGAATCGACAACGGATACACACCAGCCTGCGTCAAGACATGCCCGACAGGCGCTCTTATTTATGGCGACCGCAGCGACCTGTTAGCAAAAGGACAGGCGAGAGTACAACAAATCATAGCGCAAGGCTACAAGAACGCCTACCTCTATGGCGATAAAGAGGTCGGAGGTACACACGTTCTCTATGTGCTGGAGGATTCGCCCTCCGTGTATGGAGTCGTTGAGAATCCCAAGGTTCCCGGTGCTGCTATCGCGTGGCAGGATGTCATAAAGCCTTTAGGCTATGTCGCTGTAGGTCTGGTTGGTATTGGACTACTGCTGAACGTCATGGTAGCTCGAGCCAGGATGATAAATGGAAAGGGGGAAAAGTAAATGCAAGAGATTGAGCGCTATCGGAAACGTGCTATAGCGCAGCACTGGTGGATAGTCGTCTGTTCCATCCTGTTGGCTATAACAGGCATGTTCCTTTTCCTGTCATGGTTTGGCCCTGCTGCCTGGTGGGGATACAGCAGGCTTGTTCATAGAATAGCTGCTGTAGGTTTCGTAGCAATACCGGTGCTTTATGCGCTGATGAATCCAAAGGGCACCTGGGCATGGATAAAAGAGGCTTTCTCCTGGGGCAAAGATGACCTGGGCTGGTTACAATCTGCCCCTACGTACTATTTCGGTAGTGACGCAGTACCCATGCCTCCTCAGGATAGGTCTAATACCGGACAGAAGCTATGGATGCTGGTTGTTATTATTACTGGCATTATCTTTGTAATATCCGGCGCTCTGATGTGGTTCTTCAAGGGCATCGTAGGCCCCGGTGTTTTTCAGTGGGCTGTTTTTGCACATGATGTAGCGTTCATTACTGCCGGTGCCATGCTACTGGTTCATGTTATTCTTGGTTCTGTTCATCCCCGCTTTTCCGAGGCTCTACGCTCGATGATTACGGGGAAAGTGACTGCTCACTACGCCCAGAGTCATCATGGTAAATGGTATGACAGAATCAAAGGCGGCAAGAAAGCGTAACTTAGCTGGTGGATATAAGCAAGAAGATATTAAATAAACTGGAGGAGTGGCAAAAAGAAGAGGGGACGTTACCTCAATACCTTGAGCTATACCGACAACTACTGCTCATTCAAATAGATGCACATGAGAACGCCCCTTCAACAAAGGTAGCCTTAACTAAAACCGAAATAGAAAACGCAATGAAGAATGGCATCTCTATGTTGAAATGGGATGCCATTCCTATTGATTGGGCTGCCTTCCAGAAACTTGCTCAGGCGGCTGCTGCCATAATAAATGAGCACTCCGGTGCTGCTGATAAAAGCCTTAAGAAAATCGTGTTTGATATCCCGGTCTTGCAGCAGATGGCAAAGGCATGGTATGAAGGCTCTTCTTTATCCCCCTGGTCAGAAAATCTCGGCCTCGATGAGGTTCTACTTTCCGCCATAATCGACTGCGCCATGAAGCCTTTCCTCGTTGCCCAAGCCAAAAACCTCATGAAAGCTTTACCTCAGGACTCATGGCGACATGGATATTGTCCCGTATGTGGAGGTAAACCGGATTTTGCATATCTGGACAAAGGGCAAGGTGCCAGGTGGTTGCTCTGCTCTCGCTGCGATACCGAGTGGCTCTTCCAGAGGCTGGAGTGCCCCTACTGTGGGAACAACCAACAGGATGACCTCGCTTATTATACCGATGATAAAGAGCTATACCGACTGTATGTATGCCAGCGATGTAGCACATATCTGAAAGCCATTGACTTGCGTCATGCAGAATCGGAGACATTGCTGCCCCTGGAACGCGTGCTGACTGCCGATATGGACAGGCAGGGACAGGAGAAGGGATACAAAGGGGTATAGGTCAGCACCACGACGATTCACACCGCACTTGATTGAAAAACCCCGCTGTAACTCTCATCAGTAGTTCTCCGTCAAGCGCAGTGGCAGCATTGCTTTGGATGAAGTATACTTTATTATGAATACAGGTTAACCCTGATTTGTGAATTCTCAAATGGAAGATAAAGAGAAAAGCGGTGACGTGCACAGGATGGACAGCGAATTGATAAAAGGGGCTTCGCCTGATATAATATGCAGTTGCCTTTCCTCAGGGGAATGGCAAGGCAAAGCAAAGGCTGTTCCCAGAGAGATGGCACTTGCAATCTATGTGAACACAAAAGAGCTGGTAACTATTCTGTGCACTCCGACCAAGCTCAATTGCCTGGTTCTCGGTTTTCTATATTCAGAGGGTATAATCACGAGCACAAATGATATAGCCAGCATGCGTGTATGCGAGGATGATTCACTGGTTGATGTCAGGCTGACTTCGCCCGAGTTTACGCCACCGGAACGGCGCACCCTGGCTACAGGATGCGGAGGTGGAGTTAGCTTCACAGTAAAATTGACTAAGGTTGATTCGGATTTAGTGGTTAAAGCTGACGAAGTAATATCTTTAATGAAACAACTAAACGAAAAGGCGGAGTTATACAAGTTTTGTGGGGGTGTACACACATCGGCACTGGGCGACAATAATAACCTGTTGGTGGTAGCAGAAGATATCGGGAGACACAATACGCTGGATAAGATTACCGGTGAATGTCTGCTCCGAAAGATTCCAACCAAGGATAAGCTGCTGCTCACCACCGGGCGCATTTCCTCCGAGATGCTGGGAAAGGCAGCCAGAATGATGACGCCGGTAGTTATATCGCGCAGTTCGCCCACCGATAGGTCAATTTCAATTGCCCAGGAATTGGGCATAACATTGATAGGCTATGTGCGGGGCAACCGACTATCTGTATATACTCACAGTGAACGATTACAAGGCGCTTCACTTAGCAAGAACTAAAGTAGCGAATACGCAAAAAGGAGGGGGCACAAATGTTTCGCAGCTTCGGATGGCCTGAGGCCGTCATAATTCTGGTGGTAGTCCTCATCATCTTTGGCGCCGGGAAGCTTCCGCAAATCGGAGGCGCCCTTGGCAAGAGCATCAAAGAGTTCCGCAAGGCTAGAGTCGGCGAAGTGGAAGAGGGCAAAGAGAAAGCCGTAAACCAGGGCAGCCCTCCCAAGGAAATTGCCGACAGCGGAACAAAAACCAAAGAAAGCTAAATTCGACTCAAAGAACTGTAAATATCAAAGATGCTCCTCCTTTGAGTAAGGGCCGAATTGGCTCTTATACTCTTCTTTGAAAATGGCTTCCGCAAGGTCGGAGAGCAATGGATTTTTTCGGCATAGGTCCCTTAGAAGTAATTCTCATCATTATTATAGGTCTGCTTATCTTTGGGCCACAGAAGCTGCCCCAGATGGCTAGAGATATAGGCAAGGCCTTTAGCTCCTTTAAGAAAGCCTCTATGAACCTCACAGCCGAAATAGAAAAAGAGCTGGACGATGTAAAAAAAGAGGTAAAGAATATTACATCCGAAGAGGACTTACAGGATGTTAAAAAGGGGCTGGAGAGTTTCAAAAAGGAGTTGCAAGATATCAAACCGGAAAAGGAACTGACAGATGTTAAAAAGGGGCTGGAGAGTTTCAAAAAGGAGCTAGTGGATATAAAATCGGAAAAGGAGCCGAATTCCAAGCAGCCTGACCAGAAAATAGTTGAGGCGGAAAAGCCATCAAACCCGGAAGCTATTGAGGATGTGGGGTAAGGGCGGGTTTACTATGAGCGTGTGCGAGGCATCCTGTAGTGAGCAAAGACAACAGACTCACCATAACCGGCCATCTTATTGAAATACGCCAGCGTCTAACCATATCCGTTATCGCATTAGTAATCACCGTTATCGTAGCCTTCGTTTTCTACGAGGAAATATTCCATTTTCTGATTGCCCCGGCGGGGAATATTCCCCTCATCTACACTGAGATGACCGAGATGCTCGGCACCACCATGAAAGTGTCCCTCGCTGGAGGAGTGGTGCTGGCAATGCCGTTCTTCGTTTATCAGTTCATAATGTTTGTCTCACCGGCGCTTACCCGGAAGGAAAAAAAGTATGTGTACATTGCACTACCGTGGATAGCGCTTATGTTCGCCGGAGGGGTAGCATTCGCGTACTTTATTCTGTTACCTCCTGCGTTGAAATTCCTGCTTACCTTCGGGGGCGACATTGCCACCCCCCAAATCAAGATAGGTAACTATATCACGCTCGTTACCAGATTGCTCGTAGCTATCGGAGTCGTCTTTGAAATACCTGTCGTCATAACCTTTCTCTCAAGACTCGGCATTGTCACCCCTCAATGGCTTTCCAGAAAGCGAAAATGGGCGTTCCTTGGCGCCTTTATTCTGGCTGCTATCATCACTCCCACAATGGACCCTATCAATCAGGCTCTGGTGGCTGTTCCTCTTGTTGTTCTTTATGAAATCAGCATCTTGCTATCGAAGCTCGTCTACCGCAGGAGAGTCAAGGCTGATGCTTCCTCAGATTCTACCCCGACTTAGCCACACGCCACTTGTTAGTTCCGAAGAATACTTGAACGTCAGGGAACATCCGAAATGCCAATAACTGTAGATGCCAGAGGCCTGGCCTGCCCCAGACCTCGCCAGATGACAATCGAGGCTATTCACACGGCCAAGCAAAGCGAGATGATTGTAGTTCTGGTCGATACAGTCGCTGGCCGGGATAGCATTATCAGATTATTGAAGGCATTTCAATTGCCATACGAATTAAGAAAAAGGGCAAAGCAATATGAAATCCATATAACGAGAGAGAAATTATGGTTGGAAAAGTAACCGTTGAATATTTAACAGGGTTGCCAAATCGCATTTCATCCTTTATTCTAGGATAGTCTGCTAATTACAAGGAGTAAATGCAATGAGATTCTGGGAAAATTACAGTAACGCAGATGTGCTTAACATCGTGATACCTATAGTTATAGGCGTTTTTATCATATTATTCACCCTTCTGTTGCGCAAAATCCTTTTCGGGCGTCTCCATAAATGGTCAAAGCGAACAGAATCGCACTGGGACGATATAATCATCGCAGCAACCCACAGGGCTTCGCTTGTATGGTGTCTCTGGCTGGGTATCTACGGCGGACTGAAATCTGCAGCATTGCCTTCCGGGTGGGTCGAGAACGCAGACAAAGCTGTCCTGATTATTTTCGCTGTCATGGGCATCTACACCGTTGTGTCTCTCATTGAGATAGGCTTGAACTGGTACAGCATAGAGGTCGCTGCAAAGACTAAAAGCAGCCTAGACGATATTATTATGGTAGCCCTCAAATGGGGAGTGCCGCTTATTGCCATAATTCTGGGTATCTTCCTCATCCTGGAAATGACTGGCTATGGTGTAGCACCGGTGAACAACTGGCTACAAATGCATGGAGGTAGATTAGCACTGCTCTTTATCCTGACTCTAGTTTTCCTTCTCGGTTCTACAATGGTAATCCCCAAGACAATAAAAGCAGCCGTATGCAGATCCAGAGCCGAACAGACTGAAGAAGAACTAAACAAGAGAGCAGAAACGCTGACAAGCGTGCTGACGGCGTCAGTGCAGGTGATTGTTATCCTTATTTTTGTCTTTATGCTGCTCAGCGAGATAGGAATCAACATTGCACCTGTCCTCGCAGGGGTCGGCATTGCGGGTATCGCCATCGGATTTGGCGCGCAGAGCATGGTTAAAGATATCATCGCCGGACTTTTCATCATCATAGAGAACCAGTACAGAAAAGGCGATGTAGTAAAGATTGCTGATGTTGCCGGCCTGGTCGAGGATATCAACTTGAGAAGAACGGTATTGAGAGACCTGGATGGCATTGTCCATGTGGTGCCAAATGGAGAGATTCGAGTGGCCAGCGATTTCACCAAAGGCTGGTCTCGAGTTAATATGAATATAAGCGTCTCCTATGGCACAGATCTGGACCATGCCATAGCAGTTATAAATAGAGTAGGAGAAGAACTGGCTAATGACCCTAAGTGGGCTCCATTGATATTAAAACCGCCTCAGGTTCTCCGTGTAGACAACCTGGGAGATTCCGGTATCGATATTAAAATACTCGGCGATACAAAACCCATTGAGCAATGGGGTATTATGGGAGAGCTTCGTCTAAGGCTCAAGAAAGAGTTCGACAAAGAAGGTATCGAAATTCCCTGGCCTCACACAAAGATCTACTTCGGTAATTCGCCGTCAAATCCGACTTAGAAGAGCCATTCTTTCAGGGTTGAAGGCAGCGTAAACAAACCCTGTTGATTCCTTTTTTAGGTGACCTGATATGCAGACACGTGATAGCTTGCGTAAACTCGTACAGGAAAAATTGCGCGATTACCTGTTCATTGTGGTATCGAACAGGGAGCCTTATATACATACTTTTTCAGGTCGAGAGATAAAATGCCAGCTCCCGGCCAGTGGCCTGACTGCAGCCCTGGACCCTGTGATGCGCACCTGCGGCGGTACCTGGATAGCTCACGGCAGCGGCGATGCCGATGCACATGTAGTTGATGAACACAACAAGGTAAGGGTGCCGCCGAGTTCACCTGAGTATTCCTTAAGACGAGTGTGGCTGTCCAAAGAGGATGAGGCCGGTTACTATTTTGGCTTTTCCAATCAGGCTTTGTGGCCTCTTTGCCACATTGCCTACACTCCACCTTTATTTGATCAATCGGATTGGGAAAGCTACAAGAAAGTGAATCAGATTTTTGCAGATAATGTCCTGGCTGAAGTGGGCGATAGAAAGGCCTTTGTCTTTGTGCAGGACTATCATCTGGCACTGCTGCCAAAACTCATTAAGGGGGGTAATCCCAAAGTCACTGTAGCCCAGTTCTGGCACATACCCTGGCCAAACCCGGAGGTCTTCCGCATCTGCCCCTGGCTGGAAGAAATAGTTGAAGGACTGCTGGGCAATGACCTTCTCGGTTTTCATATCCCTTATCACTGCAATAACTTCCTGGACACGGTGGACCGCACTATTCAGGCTAAGGTCGACCGAGAGAAATACGAAGTTCATCTGGGCGATAGAAAAACCTTGATTAAGGCTTTCCCCATCAGCGTGGACTTCGAGAGAATATCGGCGGAGGCTCAGAGTGAAGAGGTAGCCTCTGAAGTCGAACGACTGAAAGGCATGCTTGGGTTCGAAAACGAGCTTATAGGATTGGGGCTGGACCGCTTTGATTATACCAAGGGTATACCCGATAGACTGAAAGCCATTGACCGATTTTTTACCACATATCCAGACTACAAAGGGAGAATGGTTTTTATTCAGGTCGGTGTACCAAGCCGGGTACACATACCAGCCTATAAGAAAATCAACGACGAAATAGAGAACATGGTTGAGGAGATAAATTGGAAATACGCAGCGTGGCACTGGAAACCGATTATCTATCTCAGTGAACATTTCTCTCCTGTAACCCTGTTGGCGTTGCGGCGCATGGCCAACTTCTGTATTGTCAGCTCTCTGCATGACGGTATGAATCTGGTGGCAAAGGAATATGTTGCCAGTCGCTTCGACGAAGATGGAGTTCTTATACTCAGCCGATTTACCGGGGCTGCCAGGGAACTCACCGATGCCGTTCAGATAAATCCTTACGCCACCGACCATTTTGCCGAAGCTATCAAACAAGCACTGGAGATGATACCCGAGGAAAGGCAGCGAAGAATGCGGCGGATGCGTGAGGTGGTTCGGGAGAATAATATTTACAAGTGGGCTGCCGACCTTATCTCTGAGCTGGTGAAGTTCGAATTTGGAGATTGACAGTTGGTACATCTGTTTTCCGTTTGGCATGAGATTGAAAAACATCTCAAAGCGGCAGGACGTGTACTGCTTCTCTGTGACTATGATGGCACGCTCACACCTATAGTGGAGAGCCATGATTCAGCGTATTTGCCTCAAGGCACGAAGCAAGTTCTGCAGGAACTTGCTAATCAAGGTCGTTTTACAGTAGGTGTAATAAGCGGTAGAGCGCTGGACGATTTGAAAAATAGAGTAAAGATAGTTAATATAATTTATGCTGGTAACCATGGACTTGAGATAGAGGGACCTGATATTGTTTTTGTTAATCCCATTGCGGAAGAGATGAGGCCAGTATTTCACCTGATACAACAGGTATTAATGAAAGCTCTTGCCCCTGTCATGGGGGTGCAGGTCGAGGACAAAGGGCTAACGCTAAGTGTTCATTATAGACTGGTAGAGGACGAAAAATCACAAGAGGTAAAGAACATTTTCGAAAGGGTTATTGCCACTGCAAGGTCACTGGGAAAGGTGGTGGTCACTTCCGGGAAGAAAGTATATGAGGTAAGACCAGCGGTGGAATGGGACAAGGGAAAAGCCATAGCTCTGCTTATAGATAAGTATGGTAAACCTAAAACCAAAAGGGGGTTATTAACCTTATTTCTCGGCGATGACACAACCGATGAAGATGGATTCAAAGTTGTACGAAAGCGGGGAGGTATTGCAATTTTCGTAGGAGAAGAGACGCGCGACTCCGCAGCAGATTACTATCTCAAATCTCCTGTGGAGGTCGAGCAATTCTTGAGAATGATACTCGATACTGACTCGAGGAGTAGCCTGTGAACGCAGCATTGAGCTGGCCAAGCGAAAGATGGCCTGAGGTAATCATTCCCGTTGCAGTTTTCATAGCTGCGCTCATAGCCACGCTCTGGCTGAGACGGGTTTCCTATAAGGCTCTAACACGCTGGGCAGAGAAGACTAAGTGGCAAGGAGACGATATACTGCTTCAGGCGACTCGCGGCGCCTCAGTCCTCTGGTGTATTATGGTCAGCGCCGCGCTGGGGCTTGCAGTTTCCTCAGTACAGTCGCGCTGGAAAGACTTGAGCGGCGACGGCTTATGGACGCTCCTAGTGCTCTCACTTGCTCTCACTGCATTTAATCTGGCTGATCAACTAATCCCGCAGTACGGAGAGAAATTCCAGTTTTCCCAGCGCACTGTCAGACTAACTGGCACAATTGTCAAAGCTTTTATTATAGTCATCGGAATTCTATTGGTGCTGGAAATCTGGGGGGTGCCCACCAGTCCTATACTACTGGTTGTAGCACTGGTAGTGCTCATCGCCGCGCTGGCATTTCGTGAAACGCTTCCCAATCTCCTTGCAGGGTTTCAACTCAGTACAACAGAGCAAGTAAAAGTTGGAGATTATATAAAACTGGAGACGGGAGAGGAAGGCTATGTCCGAACGATTGACTGGAGAATGACGCAAATTGAAGGCCTGGACCAGAGCACTATTTTTATTCCTAATAGAAAACTAATCCAAACAACTGTCATCAACTATGGCCGGCCAATTAAAAAGGCAAAAGAGGCTTTCCGATTTTACGACCGATTACACCTCAAAGAGCTTACAGGCCTGAAGGCGAAAAATCTCAGAGAGTTGGCCGATATCCTCAAAAATGCTCCGGATTCAATTGTGTACTATCATACTCACAACTTTCTGGAAGAGCACCACTACCTGACGCCCGAGCCGGCAAACGATTTCGCTTTATGGGTCAACGACGTCCTGGGTGACGTGGTTCTAGGCGAAAGGCTAGCCTCTATTGATGCCTTCGAATTTCCCAACCTGAGAGCATTGAGTGAAAGACTGGTTAATGTAATGGAGGAACGTCTGTCTAGCGGGGGTGAATTTAGACAGGCGACGGAAGGGAGAGAGTTTTATTTTGTAAAATCGGTAAGTGTCATTTTACCCACGCCATATATAGCCCATGACCTCAGGGAGTTTCTGGAATCTCTGCGCAAGTTGAGCCTGGGCTCTCTCTACTATCATATTTTCGAGTCAAGATTACGGCTGCAAAAAGCAACCAACGATTTCTCGGTCTGGCTTGAGCAAAGCCTGGATGAACCAGAGCTAGCAGATGAGATAGCCAAATTCGACCCATATACCTTTACATTGGAGGGGACAAAATCACAACTGATACAACTTATCGAAAAACGCCTCAAATAAAGCTGGCAGACTATGAGCCTGTAGTAGGTAAAAGTATAATTTACGACTTGAGGCTGCTGGCAAACAAACTGTCGGGCAAGGTCATCCAGAACATAAACTCCACATTCTCGGGTGGAGGCGTAGCGGAGATTTTGCAGCGAATGGTGCCTTTGCTCATAGAGCTTGGCGTTGACGCACGCTGGAGCGTCATAAAGGGAGATATGCCTTTCTTCGAGGTAACCAAGAAGATACACAACACCCTTCACGGCAGACCAGACCAGTTCACGCAGCAGGACATCTCAATATTCAACGAAACGAGTCGGAAAAACATCGAGGAACATAATCTCGTTGGAGATATTATCTTTGTCCATGACCCTCAACCCGTAGCCCTGGTCGAGAGAAAAAAGGAATTGGGCAAAAAATGGCTATGGCGGTGCCATATAGATATTTCCAAACCCAACGAGGAGGTATGGGACTTCCTTCAGCCGTGGGTATTACAGTATGATGCAGCGGTATTTTCCGCACCTGCTTTTTCTCGACCTCTTTCTATCAGGCAGTTTTTTATCTCTCCATCCATCGACCCGTTGAGCGATAAGAATAAAGAGCTCAGTCGAGATACCATTGATGCTGTTCTTGCCAAGTACAAAATACCCAACGATAAACCCATAATTCTGCAGGTCTCCCGCTTCGACTACCTCAAAGACCCCGTCGGGGTAATTCAAGCTTTCCAACAGGTAAAAAGAAGCATAGCTTGCAGGCTGGTGCTGGCTGGGGGCACAGCTGCCGACGACCCTGAGTCAGATAAGGTTCTGGCCGAGGTAATGGAGAAGGCAGGAGGAGACCCTGACATCCATGTGTTGCTAATACCCTCCGGTAGCGATATTGAGATAAATGCGATGCAGAGGGCCGCCAGCATTGTATTGCAAAAGTCATTGAAAGAAGGATTCGCCTTAACCGTCAGCGAGGCCTTATGGAAGGAAAAAGCTGTCGTGGCTTCTGCTGTAGGTGGGATACCACTGCAAGTGCAGAATAAGTTTACGGGACTGCTGTCACACGGCATTGAGGGCACAGCCTATGCCATCAGACAGCTCCTGGGAAATCCAGAATATGCCAAGTGGCTGGGTAAAAACGGCAAGGAACATGTGAGGAATAACTTTCTAATAACCCGCCATCTCAAAGAATATATGCTTCTGTTCCTGTCTCTCGACCGTCCCGAAGATGTCATTTATCTCTAAAGGCTCTTAATCCCTATTAAGCAGCAAAAACAACCCTCGACTAATTTAGTTTTCCCCTGGCACTTGTGCTAAGATAATCTTGCGCTTAAAATCTTGTAGAGAGCTAACATGGAAAATAAATTTCGTAGCCTTCCCAGTGTAGACAAGCTTCTTTCCGATAACAGAATCAGGCAACTCGCAGATTCGTATCCCCACGACCTGCTGGTAGATATCATCCGCCAGCGTCTGGAACATGCGCGCCACCTGATTTCTCAAGATAAGTCCTCCCCTTCCACTGATGAAATCATAGAATCTATTTGCGAGCGCGTTCGGCAACTGGCGGCTCCCCGACCCCGCTATCTTATCAACGCCACCGGCGTCATACTTCACACCAACCTGGGCCGTGCGCCGTTGAGCCGAGAGACGATAGCAGCTATGGACGAAGCCTCAAAAGGATACTGCGACCTCGAATTCGACCTCGATAGCGGAACCAGGGGGTCACGCAACGCCCACATCGAACAGCTTCTCTGCCAGTTAACCGGAGCAGAAGCTGCGCTGGTGGTAAATAATAATGCGTCCGCAGTACTATTGGGTCTCACCGCACTGGCCCGAAGGAAAGAGGTAATCGTCTCCCGCGGCCAGGCTGTTGAGATTGGCGGCGGCTTTCGCGTACCAGAGGTAATGAAGCAAAGCGGATCAAAGCTTGTCGAGGTGGGAACTACTAACTGCACCTACGCCGCCGATTTTGAGCAGGCTATTAATCCCCGTACAGCAGCTTTGCTTCGTGTTCACTCCAGCAATTTCAAAGTAGTTGGCTTCGCAGAAATGGCCACCCTTGAGGATCTGGTAGCGCTGGGCAACAAACACGGCATACCGGTCTTCGACGACCTGGGCAGCGGCTGTTTACTGGATACAACACAATTCGGCCTCGACCCTGAGCCTATGGTGCAGAAAAGCGTTGCTCTGGGTGTAGGGCTTGCCTTCTTCTCCGGTGACAAGCTCCTGGGAGGACCCCAGGCAGGTATCATAGTCGGGAAAAAGCAACTCGTTGATAAATTGAAGAAACACCCCATGGCAAGGGCGGTCCGCATCGATAAAATAAGGCTGGCTGGACTTGTAGCCACTTTGATACCCTATTTAAAAGGCGAGTCATTAAAGACAATACCTGTATGGCGCATGATTTCAGCGCCGCTGTCCGAAATTGAAAGAAGAGCCAAGATCTGGGCTCAGGAATTTGACGACCAGGCTCATGTTATCGATGGAGAAAGCATGATAGGTGGGGGCAGCCTTCCCGGAGGCACCCTGACTACCAAGCTCGTTGCCATCGGGAAACAGAGTAAAACAACAAAGGAACACGGGTTAGCCCAGACACTAGCCGAGATGCTGCGGTCTCAACGGCCCCCTGTGGTAGGACGTATCAGTGAAAATGTCCTGCTCCTCGACCCACGCTCCGTTCTGCCTGAAGAAGACACTGTTGTTATCCAGGCGCTCCGCACCGCCTCTATCAAATTGCCAACAAAGGGTAATACTTAATGTTTGTGCTCGGCACCGCAGGCCATGTAGACCACGGCAAGTCAGCGTTAATTCAAGCACTCACCGGCATCGACCCCGATAGACTTCGCGAGGAAAAGGAACGAGGTATGACTATCGACCTCGGTTTCGCATGGTTGAAGCTACCCGGTGGAAGAGAGGTCGGCATTGTAGATGTTCCGGGGCACGAGCACTTCATCAAAAACATGCTCGCCGGCGTGGGCGGAATCGACCTGGCTCTGCTCATCGTCGCCGCCAATGAAGGCGTGATGCCTCAAACCAGAGAACACCTCGCCATTCTGGACTTGTATGGCATAAAGAAGGGAATAGTAGTCATCACCAAGAAAGACCTGGTGGATGAAGAATGGCTGCTCCTGGTTAAGATGGATATCGAAGAGTTAATAGCTCCCACCGCTTTGGCGGGGTCTCCTATGATGGCAGTGTCTGCCATAACGAAGGAAGGCCTACCGGAGCTGCTTGCCACCATGGACCAGATGCTGAACTCAATGCAACCCAAAAAGGATATCGGCAGGCCCAGGCTACCCGTAGACCGTGTCTTCACCATAGCCGGCTCGGGGACAGTGGTCACGGGCACATTAATAGACGGCTCGCTTCGTGCAGGGCAAGAAGTGGAGATAGTGCCAGCGGGCTTGAAATCGCGCCTGCGTGGGCTTCAAACCCATAAGACGCATATAGACACCGCCGCGCCAGGTAGTCGTGTTGCAGCCAATCTGGTGGGCATTGCCACCAACCAGCTTAAACGAGGGGATGTACTGACCAATCCCGGATGGCTGACCCCATCAACAATGTTGAATGTCAGGCTCAAACTGCTGTCCTATTTACGTCATCCTCTCAAGCACAACACTACAGTCAGTTTTCATACCGGCACTGCCGAAGCCATGGCAAAGGTTCGCCTGCTGGAGAAAGAAGAACTCAAGCCGGATGACACCTCATGGGCTCAACTTCTGCTGGATGAACCGGTGGCGATAGTGAAAGGCGACCGCTTCGTAATACGCTCACCGCAGGATACCTTGGGCGGGGGGGAGATTGTGGAAACCCGTACCACAAGATACAAGCGCTACCGTGCCAATATCATCCAGAGCTTAGAGAGCAAGGAGAAGGGGTCGGCACAGGAGATACTTGTGGCCACACTGGAGAAAAATCAGCCTCAGGAGCTGGATTCGCTCGTGCGCAATAGCGGTCTCCCCCCGGCTGAGGCCAAGCCTGCCGTTGAGGTACTGATCCAAGAAGAACAGTTGGTAACCGTCGGTGCAGGAGAACACCGTTTCCTCTTTACCGCTAATGGCTGGAGGAATTTGCTGGGTAAGGTACAAATAATAGTGCAGGACTACCATCGCAAATTCCCCACCAGAGAGGGAATGCCTCGAGGAGAGCTGGGGAACAAATTGCAGCTAGCAGCTGCTTCTTTTACACCTACCTTGAGCAAGCTTTTCGAGGAGGGGGTACTGAAAGAGGAGGGTGCTTTTGTCCGCCTCCTCTCTCACCAGATACAGCTCAGCAGGGAGCAACAGGCCAAAATCGATGCTTTCCTTAAATCATTAACACAGAATCCCTACGCACCGCCCGGCGATATCATGCCCGAGCCCGAGCTGCTGAACCTGCTGATAAAACAGCGCCGCGTGGTGAAGGTGAGCGACAATGTAGTGTTCGCCACTTCAGCTTACGATGAGATGGTCAAGAAAACAGTCTCCCATATCAAGAACAGGGGAAAGATTACTCTGGCTGAGACGCGGGATATGTTCAACACCAGTCGTAAATACGCCCAGGCTCTTCTTGAGCACCTCGACCAGGAAAAAATAACCCGCCGTGTTGGAGACGAACGGGTTCTGGGAACAGGGAATACGCCTTAGAGACGGTTATCCTCCTGCGGGCTCTGCCTCTTTATCCAGATACTCTTTAATCTTTGCCATTTTATCGGCATCTTCCTCAGCGGTTCTCAACTCACTCTGCACGGCAAGCTCTATCTTAAAAAATCTGGCTCTAATAAACAGACTAGCGTTGCCTCTGGCAATGAGAAGAACGAACTCAGTCAGAAAAATCATCACTCCAATGCCTAAGAAGCCCGCACCGACCACCATACCCGCGATGCCCAGTCCTTCATGGTCAGCGAAATGGCCAATCACCCCTAATGCAGCAATGAAGATGCCGACCACGCACAGGATAAGCCCCAGCCCTCTCATCGCTCACCTCGCTTCTTTGTTACAGCCAAATATTATTTGTGCAAAGTATAATTATACACACGCCAGTTAGCAAGCTTTAATAGTGCAACAGACTATCTAGATTGAAGCTAAGAGAGGATTACTGTCTTATGCAGCGAGGCGGGAATTTATGGCGGGAGCGGATGGGGGTCGAACCCACCAAGGACACTTTTAATGCCCCTCAACGGGTTTGAAGCCCGCGAGGCCCACCGGGACCTAACCGCTC
>DATKWL010000298.1:0-4957 GCA_035529555.1 Dehalococcoidia bacterium
GGCGAGGGGGTACACCATATTTGTCTTGAAGTGGACGATGTAGACAAGGAACTGCAGGAGATGGCTGCCAAAGGGATTGAGCTTATAGATAAGAAGTGGAGGATGGGTTTGGCAGGTAAAATCGGCTTTCTGCACCCCAAATCGGCCAAAGGGGTGCTCATCGAGCTAGCGCAAAAAGTCTAAAGCATTTAAAGGTAATCATTTAAAAGAGGGTAGTTCGCATGGTTGACGAAAAGAAAATCCGTGTTCTTGTGGCCAAGCCTGGTCTTGACGGACATGACCGTGGAGCCAAAGTGGTCGCCAGGGCTTTGCGTGATTATGGCATGGAGGTTATTTATACCGGGCTCCGCCAAACTCCGGAGATGATTGCGCAGAGCGCCTCGCAGGAGGATGTAGATGTAGTGGGACTGAGCATTCTCTCAGGAGCACATCTCGAGGTCTTCCCTCTTATCATCGAGCAACTCAAGAAGAAGAAGCTAGAGAGTGTTCTCGTAATTGCCGGTGGCATAATACCTGAGGAGGACCACGCAGCAGTACAGAAAATAGGAATAAAGGCTGTTTTTGGGCCGGGCACCTCTACGAAAGATATAGCTGAGTTCATCAAGAAAGCCGTATCAGAGAAGAAGGCTAAATAAAAACGAGCCTTTGGCCGTTGGTATCGGAGTGGGACAACGATGTCGGGTCATTCCAAGTGGGCTAAAATCAAACGGCAGAAGGGCGTAGCTGATGCCAGTCGAGGTCAGCTATTCACGAAATTGGCCCGTGAAATCGGTGTTGCTGTTCGTGAGGGAGGCCCCGACCCTCAGTCTAATTTTAAGCTGAGGCTGGTTGTACAGAAGGCAAAAGACAGCAACTTGCCTCTGGAAAACATAGAGCGTGCCATCCGACGTGCCAGCGGAGGAACAGACGGGGTCGCCCTTGCGGAGGTGAATTATGAGGGATATGGCCCCGGTGGAAGCGCTATCCTGATACATGCGTTGACTGATAATAAGAACAGAATAATTTCTGAAATACGCAATATACTGAGTCGCGGTGGCGGTAATTTAGGTGAGAGCGGCTGTGTAACCTGGTTATTTGATGCCAGAGGTGTGATTGTTATTGATGCTACAAACGTTAATGACGAAGAAGTAGCACTTTTTGCTATCGATGCAGGGGCTGATGATGTCAAAGTAGAAGGAAATACTTTGGAGGTTTATACACAACCCCAGGACCTTGAAGCGGTAAGAAGGGCACTGGAGTTGAAGAAAGTAGCTATCACCTCCTCCGAATTGTCTATGGTTCCCAAGACTCTGGTCAAGCTCGATGAAAAATCTGCACTTCAAGCGCTTAAGCTCATGGATAAGCTGGAGGAGCTTGACGAGGTGCAGCACGTCTATACCAACGCTGACTTCCCCGATGAAGTGTTGGCTAAGTACCAGGGATGATGCTGTGAGTGTACTTCGCATATTGGGTCTCGACCCTGGCATGGCGATGATGGGGTGGGGTGTCATCGAGGCCAGCGATGAAAATCTCACAGTAATCGAATATGGCGGGTTATCTACGCCAGCAAGATGGAATACCCCGGAGAGATTACGCCTTCTCTACGAAGGCGTAATTAATGTTATTGAGCGTTTTGAACCTGCCGAAGTCGCTGTAGAGCTTTTTATTGCAAAAAACCTGCGAACGGCGCTGATGGTGGGACAGGCGCGGGGGGTGGCTATTCTGGCTGCTGCTAATAAGGGGCTTCCCGTCTACGAATATGCACCGTTGACGGTGAAGCAAAGAGTCTCGGGATATGGACGAGGAGATAAGAGGCAAATTCAGGAGATGGTTAAAATTCAGCTTGGACTCAAGAACATACCAAAGCCTGATGATGCTGCTGACGCTCTGGCTGTTGCTATCTGTCACACGGGCGAAATGCGTCTCTCTCGCCTACTGAAGAATAACCTCGAGAATTGAGTTTCTGCCTATGATTGCTGGCATTGAAGGTATATTGAAATCGCGAGGCGAGGACTGGGCTGTTGTAGATGTTGGTGGAGTGAGCTTTCGTATTCAGGCACCTACTTCAACTATAAAGAAATTGGGTTCCCCCGGAAGCAGGGTGCAGCTTGCCACCCATCTTCATGTAAGGGAAGACAATCTCTCGCTCTACGGTTTTTCTTCAGCGGAAGAGCTGGAGCTTTTCGAACTGGTCATCAATGTATCAGGTATTGGACCCAAGATTGCTCTGGCGCTTCTTTCAGCCTTCAGTCCGGAGCGGTTCGAGTCTGCCATCGCCCGTGGCGATACGGAGGCGCTTAGCTCGGTGTCGGGAGTGGGTAAGAAAACAGCAGCCCGTCTTGCTCTTGAGCTAAAAGGGAAGTTCGAGAAAGCAGGTGTCCAGTGGCTCTCATCGCATGATGATGTCAGAGCAGCACTAATTAGCCTGGGATACTCAGCAGCGGAGGCTAATTCCGCCATCGCAAACCTGCCTGACTCTCCAGAGATCTCTCTTGAGGAAGAGATAAAACTCGCACTGCAATACTTCTCCAGATCTCGCTAGAAGTACTTCTCAAGGAATTGGCGCACGCCTTCCAGTGCCCAGGCACCGGCCAATGCTATCAGTATATTTTTAGGGGTTTTTCCCAAAAAACAAAAGGCCAGGAATTTCCACAGGGGATATCTGAGAACCCCTGCGGCAGCCCCTGCCAGGTCAAAGAGTGGATTGGGCACGAAGGAAAGCACGAATATTACTATTGAACCTCTCCGTTTCATCCACTCCTCTAAGCGCAGATATGTCTTATTGTTCCTCATAACCATCTGGCCACTATATCCAGCCATGTATCCGCTGAGTTCTCCTAAAGCTGAGCCTGCACCTGCCGCCAGTCCTACCAGAAACGGGTTATAAGTATCACCCAGGGCAAAAATCAAGGCTATGCCTGGAATTGGGAGGATTATTGTGGCACAGCTAACCAGGCTGATAAGGAAAGCACCCAGGTAACCATATCCCTCGAGATTTGCTACCCTGTCGCGGAAGACGAAGATGCCCGCAGAGATACCTATTACGATAAGAATGACCAGGATGCGCAGACAGAATTCACGCGATAATGTGAATTTTCTTTTAGACTTCGCTCTTTGGGTGGAAGACACTTCTAATATGGGCTTGTCTTCGCTCATTACTCAATACCATCCAGAAAACTGTGGGGTGACAGCTTGGCTGGCAAACTGCAGAATCGGAAGGTTACTCCTTGATGATGGAGCTGATGGAGGCTACCCTGTCTCCGGGCTCTACCCTCATCACTATTACACCCTGGGTATCCCTGCCCATAGCAGGTATTCCCGACGCCGGAGTGCGAATAACTATCCCTTTGGTGGATATGAGCATTAGCTCTTGTGAGCCGCGAACGACGGGAGCTGATACAACTTTACCTGTTTTCTGTACAACCTTAAAAGTGCGTACCCCGCTGCCACCGCGCGCCTGACTTGGATATGACTTAAGCAAGGTGCGTTTACCTAACCCGTAGGCGCTGATGATGAAGAGATAGGCATCGGGAATGACAACCGACATATCTACCAGCTTATCGCCAGGGGTAAGCTTGATGCCCCGAACTCCGCCGCTGGTTCGGGAAGCAGTTCTCAGTTCAGCTATTTTGAACTTTATAGACTGCCCATTTTCCGTTACCATTATGACCTGGTCTTTTACTCCGGCAAGCCTGACTGCTATCAACTCGTCGCCCTTTTCCAGCCCCATGGAGATAAGTCCGCTTGAGCGCACTGTGGCAAACTCGGAGAGGCTGGTCTTCTTGACCTCGCCTTTTCTCGTAGCGAAAATCAGAAATTGGTCTTCTGAAAATGCGGAGATGGCCAGGACTGCCGTAACCCTCTCATTGGTATCCATAGAAATGAGGTTAATAATCGGCATACCTTTTGCAGTCCGAGAGCTTTCTCTGGGAATTTCATAACATTTACGTTGAAAAACTCGTCCTCTATCCGTGAAGAACAGTAGATTGTCATGCGTGCTGGCGACGAGCAATTGTCTGACAGTGTCAGTCTCCCTTGTCTCCATTCCGATGATTCCCCTGCCGCCGCGATGCTGTTGCCTGTAAGTATCCGTGGTCACTCTCTTTATGTAACCTCTGTTACTCAAGGTAACAACCATAGGCTGTCTGGGGATGAGGTCCTCGTCGCTGAAGTCCTTTAACTCCTCCTCGCTGATCTGTGTTCGCCGCGGGTCTCCATATTTTGTTTTTAATTCCGCGGCTTCCTCTTTAATTAAAAAGTCGATCTTCTTGGGGTTTGCCAGCAGGTCTTCCAAAAAGGCTATTGTTTTCAGTACCTCGGTGTATTCATCTATGATTTTCTTGCGTTCCAGAGCTGCCAGACGGCGCAACTGCATATCGAGTATGGCCTGTGCCTGAATCTGGGAAAGGCCGAATTTATTCATCAGATTGGTGCGTGCGGCTTCCACTGTCTCTGATTTGCGAATAGTGGAGATAACCTCATCGAGGTGGTCAAGAGCTATCTTGAATCCTTCAAGGATATGGGCTCGCTCCTTTGCCTTATCTAAGTCGAATTTGGTCCTGCGAGTTATGACCTGGCGACGGAAGTCTATGTAGTGTATAAGAGCCCCTTTAAGGGTTACCACTTTGGGCGTTCCATCGACCAGCGCCAGCATATTGGCAAAGAAGGACGACTGCATGGCGGTGTGTTTGTACAGGTTGTTGAGTATTTGCTGCGGGTGCCCCTCTCTCCTTAACTCAATGACGACGCGCATTCCTTCTCTATCGGACTCATCCCTGACCTCGGAGATTCCGTCTATCCTCTTGTTCTTGGACAGGTCGGCAATTCTCTCCACCAGATTCGCCTTGTTGGTCTGATAGGGCAACTCGGTAACTACAATCTGATACCTTCCACCCTTGCCGACCTCCTCAATTTCAGCCTGGGCTCTGATTATCATTCTACCGTGACCTGTAGTGTATGCGCTCTTTATCCCTTCGCG
>DATKWL010000299.1:0-6908 GCA_035529555.1 Dehalococcoidia bacterium
GATACACATCATCGCCCTTCGCTTTGTGGTAGGCTGACAGCTTCATCAAGGCTAAGTTAGGAGCGGGTCGCCTTACCTTTATCACATCTAAATCCATAAGTAATACTTTCATTTCCGCCCTTTAGGGCTGGGGAGTGTCAACATTTCTCCAGCTCCCGAATTCTCTCCTGTTTGTTCATGCTGGCGGGCTCCTCGCTAAACCAAGCCAGTCAAGAAGTATGGCCCTAACATAGCTGACGCGAAATTTGTTATGGTCACAGGCCTCTTTGAAAGCGTCAAACACCTGTGCGGCCGTGGCGCCGCCGGCGGCGGATATTTCTTTTCCCAAATCCCTCAATTGCGCAGTCTCACGGCTGTCAGGTTTTCTACCAAACGCTTTCGGAAAGGTATCAACTAAATGGTCATAAAGTGTTGAACCGGTAAGTGAGGATGGGGGTTTCTCACCTGAGTGCTCAGGTGAATTTCCTCTTCCTCTTCTCTTTCCTCTTATAGTTATAGTTTCTTTTTTAAGAGAGGGGGTTATTAGGGGGGAGATTTCGGTTGTCTCACCTGAGGACTCACCTGAGGACTCTTCATTACTCACCTGAGTAACAATATTATCCTCACCTGAGTGTTCACCTGAGACGGGCCAGTTTTGGGTAAAGACTGTTTTAGCGTCTTTTTTATAGCGTAGGTGGTCCTTCCATCCCTCCGGCGGCTGATAATCTGATGGCCATGCCCACTGCATTTTCTGGTTGGCATCCCACCAGTCAAGCATCTGGATGGCCGCGGACTTTGGAGTATCGTAGCAAAGAATGAGTTTGTTATCCTGGAGCTCTTTGAGCAGGGGAGGGATATCCTGCTTGGTGATGTGGTCTATGTTAGGGCAGACAGCATATTTAATCTCTTCGGGGTCACCACAAAGCCGGCCCTGGTCGTCGGCATTGGACCACATTAAGGGGAAGAGGCCGATGGCCTTTAATGACAAGCGCCCATATCTCCTGTCGGTAGAGTAGCTCTGGGGGAACATTCTACCCCGGGCAACAGCTCGTCTCACAGATGGCTCCTTATTTACGCATCTACGTCTTTGGCAATCAGTGCTGCCTTACAGATGGCTTCAGGGGCAGCCGTACAAGAGCCACTAAATATTGGCTCGTTCCAGTCGTATTTATCCTCATTCCAAGTCTCAATTTTGGCTTCATAAGCGCCACAGTCATAGATAACTTCGATAACTTCGATTGAGATTGGTTTATTTCTCTTAGTCCATTCTTCTGTCAGTTTTTCCACCACCCGCCAGGATGCCGAAATGTCACTGGAATAAGGGTCGGGCACCCACTTAGGAACATCACCCTCATCATAACAGCAGACGCATGACCAGCTATCATAATGAATCGGCGCGCCGGCCAGATATAAGTCCAAAGCGTTTTCGGGAATAAAATCCGGCATGGGATGGTCCATTACCTTTTGAGCTACCAGAATATCAAGCTTTTTACCTGCTTCCATTGCTAAGATTTCTTCTTTAGTCATGTGTCCTCCTTCCCCGGGCAACAGCTCGTCTCATTTCCCCTCCGTATCAATAATCTGGGCACCCATTTTAAGTGCCTCCTTGATTAAGTGATTGTCTTCCGGCTCGCAGATACAGCGAACGCGGCAGGAACGGCCCAGGAAGTTGCTGATGGTTTTCTCGGCTATCTGCTGATTCTCCGGTTTTTCCATGTTCTCTTTGTGGACCGGAAACTTAAATGATAATATGACCGTGTTTTCCTCAATGGCTTTGGGCTTTGCGCTCCTGAGTAAAGCTGCAGCCGGGGTTCGACTCATATCGGGTGGTGCTTCCAGCAAAAGTTGTCTCCAGTTTAATCTCAGTTGTTCAAGTTCATCGTCTGATTCTGGCGGGGCTGTGGTAGCGGTAGCCGCTGGTGGGGCTGCCGGTGTGGAAAAATCAAAATTTGGTTGTTGACTCACCTTGGCTTTCCCTTCCGCTCTGTGCCTCAGCTTGGGGATTGATGAGTCAACACAGATCTCTGGTGGCAACTCATCCATAAATATCCACATGAAGCTAGCTCGGGCTTTGTCTTTAAAGTTCCCCCTCAAGTGCCACCCAATGCCATATTGAGCGGTAACCCGCTGAAGACATGACCAGTCTAGTAGTACCCATGGGTCAAATTGCAGGCAGCCCGTTGGGTCATACCCAACAAAGTAGTAGTTGGCCCTTAACTTGTAAAAGTCGCCTTTCTCTAGGGTCAACCAATCTTGGCAGTGCTCAATGGTCACGGTGTTGTAATCTGTGAAGAGGAACTTCTCCTGCAATGTGCCCTCGCCCCCTGCTACGGGACGAAGAATTACATCGATACCAAGTTTGGAATCATAGCCTGCCTCAAATTCTTTCTGGGTGCAGTCTATTGTTTCTTCGTCGGGCATCAGTGTCATCCCCAGTGCGGCGAATATCTCCCGGTAGAGGGAGTTGGCGGCGGGCCAACGTTTCTTAGCTTCCTTGAAGCGCCAAGCTCCTCTGCCCTTAATCTTATCTGTGATGTTGAATCGGGTGATCCCAAAATTAGCTATTGACTTCCTCCCTGGCTCGGCTGATGCCGAGGCGACGCTCAATAATCAAGACAAACTCTTCCTCTTTCTCTATGAGCAGGCACCTTCGTTGCTTTACCGTAGAACAGGCCTCCCCCGTGACGCCTCCCCCAGCGAAGGGATCCAGCACAATGTCACCCGGTTTGCTGCCTACCCGGATGAAGAGTTCAATCAGTTTTAGTGGCTTGGCCATGGGGTGTAGCTTCTTGTCATTAAAGTTGGACTGTGGTGTTGCGTGGGTCTGCACATCTAAGCGCTCCTCATTCCAATCAGGATGCCAGTTAAGCGGATGCGTGCCGCAATGGAAGACCGGCTGCCAAGAAGAGATAAACTTGTCAGTGACATCCCTTCCCATACTAAGATTCCGGTATGCCCATATGACCCGTGACTTCAGTGGCCAGCCCTGGTCGACAAGCAATGTCTCAATGCGTGCCATGTAGGATGGGGCACAGAAGAAAAAGAAGTGATAATCTCCAGTCAGCTTCGGTCTTATGGCCTCAAGCCACAGTTTCGTCCATTCTAAGTACTTCTCTGGCGACTCGAACTGGTCCCATGGGGTATCAGTTACGTTGTAAGGCGGGTCTGCTATCACCAGTGAGACAGAACCATCCTTTAGACGGGGAATCCGCTGAAGGGCATCATCCCAGTACAACCTGACTCCAAGGGCCTTCTCGTTGAGCAGTGAAACCGCTTGTGCGAACTTCTCCAAGTTCTTGTCCGTTTCCTCCCTACCAAAGACATCATTGTTGATATTCTTGAACAGCACCTTCCGGTCACCGAGCCCAACATCTGTCACCAAGTGTTCCGTGGCGTATCGTTTGAGTTTGAGATGCCAAGCGTGGCGTATTGCTGCTTCCTCTATCCATCGGGCAGTGACTTTACCAGTCTCCCATCGTTTCATGGCATCTCGGATGACGGCCATCTGTGCCCTCATGGAGGCATGGTCTCCATCATCACAGGGGAGATGTTTGAGCAGTACCCGGAAGTGAGACTCCCGCCAGTTAACAACTGTTAATTCGGCCTTAACAAGTTCATTCTCCTCTCCATTAACAAAGGCTGTAGTTTTTGTTAAGGTGTTGCGTGCGAGGTCCCATGCCCTTGGATGCAGGCGCTCTTTAATATGCTTATGGTAAGAGACGAAGGCCTCAGTCCACCCCAGTTCCTTAGCTATCTGCTCCCCCGACCATTCCTCCTGGGAGAGTCCGTAGCAGAGTTCGGCAAGATCGAACACGTCATCGGGGGCGCAGAGTTGCCCATCGGCGTTACACTGAAGGGCAAAGCGAATGGGGCTTATGTTATCAGGTTTCTTGATCCAAGGAACCCTCGGAATACCTAGTTCGTTGGCAGCTTTCAGCCGGTGTCGCCCATCAACAAGATTATTCTGACCATCCAGTATAATCGGATAGGCGATGTTATAGCCATGGTCTTGGATACTACGCTTTAGCTGCTCTAGTGCCCAGGGCTTAATTGCCCGGTGATGCTGCGGAACAATTACATTCGGTATATTGATGTACTGCATTGCCCAGTCCTTTTCTATAATAGAGACGCCTGTTTTTCCCGCCGACTATTTATCTCCTTCCTCTTTCAAAGCGCACCTCGTGCACACCCTCTTATCCTCCGGCAGGTAGTAGTCCTTGAAGGTACGCCCGCACTTACGGCACGTGTACCTGCGGAGTTTGCCGTATTTCATGCGGTTGGTGACTGGTTGCTCTCTAACTCCCATAGGTTATTACCTCACCGCCGCTATTCTTCTATAGCACTCCGCCGCTGTCTCGCTTATATCTGTTTGTGAGATGTACCCCAGCTCCTTCAGCACGTCCTTTGGCTGTAATTTGAAGTCCTCAAAGCAAGCACTGTAAAGCTGCGCAATATTCTTAATGGACTCCGGGGCTCGCTTTGGCTTGGGGGTTTCTGTTGGCTTAGTCGCAGCCTCTTCTGAAAATAGCTCTTCCCCTGGCGCCTCTGCTACTGGCGGTGCTGCTGGTTGTGCCTTTGCCTTTGGTTTCTCAGCTTTCGGTTTAGCCCTCTTCTCCAGGGCGTTATTGATGATATCCTCGGCCTCTTCCAGGGTGCGACCCTGGCCTATCCAGTCCTCTTTGACACTGGCGACGCCAAGAAAGCCGTGAACATCATCCTCACTGAGTCCTTTCTCTTTTTGTCTTGCCCACCATTTGGACCAGTAGGCTTCGCCATTCTTTTCGTAGGCCGGAGGTAGCTCACCCTCGGGTATCTCGTGGTATTCGGCCTCTGAGTCTTCGGCGACCTCGGCGGTGGACATGGTGCCGGCAAAGAGCGAAGGGAATGCCTCCACCAGTGCGCGTTTTAGCGCCGTCTTCCGGAGCATTGACGGCTGCTTTTCTTTAGCCCAGAACTTGGTCAGGGTGCCATCTCTGGTATACCTCAAGCACTCTGCCTTGTTGACGGCCATGTAAAAGGATTTCTCCCTATCTGTTCTGTATACCCTGGCATAGCCTCCCACTAGCTTCTCTGCCTCATCTGGTAAGAGTAATGAGCCTTCCCTGAATTCCAACTTGCCGCCGCTGTCTTTCAAGACAATGCCGGCCTCATGCCCGTTGAAGTTGGCATTGGACTCTGCCGACTTCAGGTATGAGTCTATGGCAATGACCATGGCCGCCTTGTCTCCCTCCGAGTATTTGATAAGGTAAATTTCCTTAGCAAACGGATTCAACTGTAAGGATTGACAGGTTTTGAGAAAGACGGCGGCTTCCTGATCAGTGGCGTAGGGGCAGATGAGGGTTTTTACATCATGGAAGCTAACGGTGATTTGCTCACCTTTCCACTTTACTACCGCCTTTTCCTGTGCTTTTACCGGTGTTTTCTTCTCTGTCATTGGTTTGTCTCCTTATTTGATACTACTTGCAGCCAACGTCTGATGGTTGGCTCCGTAATCACTAGCCTCTTGCTCGCGGTTGCTATGAGGTGACGTTTAAACTCTTGGTGTAGCGCCACCGATAGTGCTTTATCACCAGTCAGGTCCAGCAGGATCGCCAGTGCGGTCTGGGCGCAGCCACTTCCTTGAGAACCCCACTGAAAACCATCGGGCGAGTGCGAGTACAGCTTCAAACTCGGCTCAAGCGGTAGCTCATACTCTCTAACTTGGGCGTCATCCGACCCCGCTAACCGACTGACTTCCTTAACTGTGACCTTCTGGGGGCCAGCACCGCTATTGTTGCCAGTGTAGCTTTTCATTTTGATTAAGCCATCGGTTTTATCTTGCGCTGCCACCTTTCACCTCCGTCATATCCTCGTTATATTGAGCCCGGGCAATAGCCAGGTAAATTTCCATAGCGGGAAGTATCTTCCCAGGGTTTCTTTTATGGGCATCTTGGATAGCCTGTTTAATCTTCTCCGGGGTTAGTAACATCATGGCTCCTTTCAGGTTCATCCTCTGGTGTCTCACCTGCGAGCGGTGGTAAAGGACTGCCGTGTGGTAGCTTGTGGAGCCCCTGCAGTTGTTTCAGGGCTTCAATACCGAGCTTGATAGCGTCGTTAAGGTCGGGCTTTTGATCTTGGGTATGATATTGAAGATCAAGATTGAGGAGTTCGATGGCTTTATCTAGTTTCAATGTCTACCTCCTTTAAGATAATGTCACTTATTTTTCGCTTTCTCCAAGGCTAACCAGTCTTCGAGGCCCCTAATTGTCTTTTCTGGCAAGCCCTGAGCTTTTAAGCCATCAATGGCGCCCTGAATCTTTTTGAAGCGAAGAGCCTCATCGTCACGCCGTTTGCAGTCCTCCAGGTTGCTACCTTGACACTGAGGCCATGTCTTACATTGGTAACAAACGGTTTCCATGTATGCTTGTGCTTCTAATGCTTCTACCATCATTCGCCTCCTGCGAGATAAGAATTGTTATCTCGCTAGTTTATCCCAAGCTGTTTACAGGTATTTAGAACGTCAACCCAGCTGGGGATATATCCATCTGGCCACTGGTAAATTATCTGGTGCCATCTGTTACGCAGAACTACGGGGTCTACGTTTATTATCTTAGGCTCAAAAGATTTGAGTTCATATCGTCCAGCGAGAGATGCAGGCAGGCGGTTACTAAGGTCTCTCTCTGAGTAGACCCTGCCGGCACCAATTGGAACATCTTCAATGTAGCCCGTGAGTCTTTTATTACCAAATACTTCTCCCCCTGTTTTTAACCGTGCCATTTTGTCTACCTCCTCTGTATTACGTATTACTCGTGAGGGCTGGTGAAGCTTCTGGCTCTTACGCCATGATATCTCGCCACTACTTCTCAGTCTCACCTAGTTCTAGCACCCTCATCAGTATCCTCGTACTGTTTATTTTAATTCCAAGGAGCCTCTCTATAATTCTCGCCGAA
>DATKWL010000300.1:0-5414 GCA_035529555.1 Dehalococcoidia bacterium
TAGATGTAGTGAAACCGTTGATGATAGAAAGCTCCCTGGTCAGCAGCACGGTGGTGAGGCAGGCTCTAAGTCATGGTGATATGAAGTTGGCGAACAAGCTACTGGGCAGATATTTCAAGCTGAGCGGTGCGGTGATGGATGGTGTGGAGCGAGGACGTGTTCTGGGCTTTCCCACAGCTAATATAAATGTGGATTCTGAGCAAGCGCTACCTCACGACGGTGTCTATGCTACACTGGCTTATATTGGAGATGAAGTATATCAGTCGGTGACCAATATCGGCAAGAGGCCAACCTTCGGCGGAGGGGAACGGAGTGTAGAAGTATATCTTCTGGATTTCGACAGAGACATCTACGGTGAGAACCTCACCATCGAACTGGTGGAGCATCTGCGTAATGAAATTAAGTTCACCTCGCCTCAGGAACTGACGGAGCAGATTGGTAAGGATGTCGAGCATGCCAGAGCATTATTAAAGAGACCTTTAGCCGGAGCAAAAAATGTCTGATAAAAGGCTTGAGTTCATATTGAAGCGCGGCGTCGCTGAGATAATAGTTGAGGAAGAGCTCAGACGCCAACTTGAGGCGGGCAAGAAATTGCGACTTAAGATGGGCTTCGACCCCAGCCGCCCCGACATTCACATGGGGCATGTGGTCGGGATGAGGAAGCTGCGCCAGTTTCAGGAGCTGGGGCATCAGGTGGTGCTCATCGTGGGTGACTGGACCGCCCAGATAGGCGACCCCAGCGGGATGTCACAGACACGCCCTATGCTGTCGGCTGAGGAGGTGCGCGCCAACGCCGATACATATATGCAGCAGTTCTTCAAGGTAGTGGACAAAGAGAAGACGGAGGTTCGCTGGCAGAGCGAGTGGTTCGGCAAGTTCAGCCTCGCCGATGTCATCAGGCTCACCAGCAAGTTCACTGTAGCGCAGCTACTGGCTCGTGAGGATTTCAGCAACAGATACTCAGCCGGACGTCCCATCGCTATTACCGAGCTACTGTATCCTCTGCTTCAGGCGTACGACTCAGTGGTAATTCAAGCGGATGTCGAGTTCGGCGGCATCGACCAGAAGTTCAACTGCCTTATGGGCAGGGAGCTTCAACAGATGATAGGGCAGCCGAGGCAGCAGGTATTTCTGATGCACCTGCTGGTGGGCACCGACGGGCAGCAGAAAATGAGCAAGAGCCTGGGCAACTATATCGCGGTGGAAGACCTGCCCCCCGAGATGTACGGCAAGGTAATGTCAATCCCCGATAGCCTGCTGATGGACTACTTCGAACTGCTCACCGATGTCCCCGAGAAGGAGCTTGCCGAGTTCCGTCAGCAGCTTGCGGCGCAAGCAGTCAACCCCATGACGCTCAAGAAGCGCCTTGCCCGGGAGATAGTAACCCAGTTCCACAGCGTCGAAGCTGCCAGAGACGCGGAGTCTCACTTCGAGAAGGTTGTGCAGAACAAAGAAGCGCCGGAAAAAATGGAGCAGTACACGGGTATTGCGTTTGTACTTGCCGGTGGTGTCTATCGCCTAGACATCACCAAAGCCTTGCTTGAGAAAGGACTGGTCAAGAGTCGTGGCGAGGTAAAACGGCTCATTTCTCAGGGCGCAATTGAGATAAATGGGGAAAAAATCAACAACACTACTGTAGATATACCTGACGGCACCATCATTCAGGTAGGCAAGCGCCGCTTCCTCAAAATCTCCATCAAAAAGGCTTGAGCCTTTTCGGTTTCTTTCTTTGTTCCGCTATTATCATCTGGGTGATGTGCGCTGGAACCTGCTCGTAGTGGCTGTGCTCGATGGTGTAGCTGCTGTAGCCCTGTGTGGACGAAAGATACTCATTTCCTGGCATGCGTTACCTCAAATGAGCCACCCAACAAGGAAACGGTGGTAGGGTCCTTGAAACCGAGCTCTAGTAAGAGTCTATGTTTTTCGGCTTTCGGCAGTAGTTCACTGCCACGAGTCAATTCATTGAACTGGTCCAAAATGCCCGCCGTATATTGCGGCTTTCTTAGGTCTTGTAGCTTTTCCGGATATGCAAAGTCAAAAACTATAACCTCACCGGAATCCTTTAAAGCCTTGTAACTTTTTGCCATTGAGGAATATCTCTTGTCGCGTTTTATCTCATGGAGTACTAATGACAGATTCACAAGGTCGAATTCTCTGTCGTAATCTATGCCATCTGCGTCAACATACAAGGCCACTACTCTGTCTTGTACATCGTTATCTCTAATTTGCTTCCGTGCATCTTCGACGGCGAATTTGTCGACTTCAACACCGACGAACTTGCAATTTGGAAAGGCTTTAGCCAGTTGGACCATGAGAAGTCCTGAACCACATCCCACATCCAGGATTCTGATGCCTGCATCCAGTCTCTCTCTCAGCCCTTGTACGGATGGAATCAACACGAATATGTAGGCTGCAGGTATTCCCTGGTCAGACATCGCCTTCTGCGCCTTTGAGAAATCATCGCTGTAGACCTCAGGAGAAAGAGTCCCCCCACTCTTAAAACATTGCGGGAACATCTTGAGGTGCTCTGCAGAGAAACGAACCCTCATGTTTATTGTGGGTCCGAAGTAATAGGGATTCTCATTGTCTGCTAGTAGGGTATCCATGTGTGGTGCAAGTTTGAATCTGCCTTTTTCATCACAATCTATGATCTCAAGGTGATAAGCGGTCTTGCACCAAAACGTTACGTATGGTTCATGAATGCCAAGCTCACTGGCGAGGGATCTTGGGGTCATGCCCTTATCCAAAGAGTTAAGCTTCTTAAATATACCCAGGTCGATCCCTATCTCCATCAAATAGATGGCAAAGAACCCCTTTTCATAACTCTGCAGCTTTGCTCTTTGTTCTTCTGAGGTAATTTCCGGCATGATATTCCTCCTCTCATCGAATCGGCTGGCAGAAAAAATCTGATGTCGGTGAATTGTCGTATTTGAGTAAGTGAAGTTGCCTTAGGGCATTTATATAGAAGCTGCCAGCCTTTGTCAATATCTTAGCCGAAGTTTTACAAGAGGGTTCCGCTAGGCCTATGCAAGGGGGCAAAAACTTCGTGTGTCCACTAGACTTCCCGTGGGCTACTATGTAAGCTGGATAAGGAGTGACCCAACAAGGGTGTCCGAGCATAGCCTGAAAATCAGGTTAAAAACAGAACAACAATATGGGACAGTGTAACCTCGGGCCATGCTATGCCCGAAAATCTTAAATTCCGTTGCCCGGAAGCCAGAAGAAGTTTGCAGCGAATAGTCGAAGCTAAATTGAGGCTAAGTTTTGTCGCTATCTTTCTTCGATTCCGCTATTATCTTCTGGGTAATGTGTGCCGGCACGTGCTCGTAATGGCTGTACTCCATAGTATAGCTGCCGCGCCCCTGGGTTATTGCCCTTAAATCGGTGGCGTATCTCTGCACCTCTGCCAGCGGGGCTTGGGCATCGATAACATTGATGCCATCGCCGGGCGTCATGCCCATAACCCGGGCTCGCTTGGAGTTGAGGTCGCTCATCACATCACCGGTGAAGTTATCGGGGATGGTGATGCGGATGTTCATTATCGGCTCCAGCAGCACGGGCTGTCCCTGCGTCATGCCTTTCTTCATAGCATAGGAAGAAGCAATCTTGAAGGATATTTCCGACGAATCCACAGCGTGGAAACTGCCGTCATACAGCGTCACCTTCACGTCTGCAATGGGGTAACCGGCCAGACCGCCTTCCTTGAATGCCTCGTTGACGCCCTTTTCTACCGCGGGGATGTAATTCTTCGGCACTGAGCCACCGACAACCTTGGCGCTGAACTCGGCGCCGCTGCCACGGGGGAGTGGTTCGAGCTCCAGCATCACATGCCCGTATTGACCGTGTCCGCCGGTTTGCTTCTTGTGTTTGTATTCTGCCTTTGTCGGCACCGTGATGGTCTCTCTGTAAGGTATCTTCGGAACCTCTATACTGACCTCAACTCCGAATTTGCGTTTCATTTTCTCCGCAGACACATCGAAGTGGGTATCGCCCGTACCGGACAGTATGATCTCGGCTGTTTCCGTATCCTTGCGCACAGTGAGAGTGGGGTCTTCTTCAGCCAGTCGGGTCAGCGATATTCCCAGTTTATCCAGGTCGGCCTTAGTTTTGGGATGGATGGCAACGCTGAGGGATGGAATAGGGAACTCAATTGGTGGCAGCACCAGCGGGCGCTCTTTAGTGGACAGGGTGTCGCCTGTGTTGGTCTCAGCCAGTTTCGCCACAGCGCCGATGTCTCCCGCCGTAATCTGAGGCACTGCCTCCTGGGATTTCCCTCTAATCAGATAGAGCTGTCCGATTCTCTCAGCTTTATTCCTGGTAGCATTCCAAACGCTGGAATCGCTGTTGAGAGCCCCGCTGCAAACCCTGAGGTATGTCAGCTTTCCTACGTAGGGGTCGGCGGTGGTCTTGAAAACCAGGGCGGAGAGAGGAGCTGACTCATCGGGTTCGATTTCCTCGTCCTGCTTGGTTTGATTGTTGCGCGCTTTAACCTTGCCTCTATCCCTGGGCGAGGGAAGGTAACTGCAAATAGCGTTCATCAGTTCCGTGATACCTTTGCTCTGCAAAGCAGAACCTGCAAGTACTGGTACCAGCTTTCCACTAAGGGTCGCTGTTCGCAAAGTCTTGCGAATTTCATCTTCGGTCAGTTCGGTTCCTTCCAGATACTTGGTGATAAGGTTATCATCGGTTTCAGCTACCGATTCCACCAACTTCTCATGGTAGGTCTTTATCTTATCGGCCAGAGATGCCGGAGCTTTGGAACTTTTGGGGGAGATGAGGTCAACCACGCCTTCAAAATTACTCTCAGCCCCTATGGGCAACTGAACTGGCACGCATTTTCTGCCGAATTTGGCAGCTATCTGCTGCAAGACCTGAAAATAGTCGGCGTTCTCTCGGTCCACCTTGTTGATAAACACGATTCGCGGCAGCGATGCGTCATCGGCGTATTTCCAGACCAGCTCAGTACCCACCTCGACTCCGGAGGCGGCGGAGACGACGATGATAGCGCTGTCAGCGGCACGTATCGCCGCTTTTATATCTCCCACGAAGTCGGCATAGCCTGGTGTATCTATAAGGTTGACCTTGGTCTTGTTCCACTCAAAAGGCAACAGGGAGAGGTTAATGCTGATTTTGCGTTTAGTCTCCTCCGGTTCATAATCAGAGGTTGTTGTGCCATCATCCACTCTGCCCAATCTGCCGATGGCTTTAGTCTGAAACAGCATGTTCTCGCAAAGCGAGGTCTTTCCCGCATTGGAATGCGAGAGCAACACGACATTTCGAATCTGTTCACTACGGTACTTTTCCATGACCCCTCCCGGAAAACGTTTTAATATTGTACTTTATCTAACTAAGTGGCGCAACTTGAGTTGGGCTGTAGGGGAGGGTTTCAAACCCGCCCTATCAGGGTTTGTGAG
>DATKWL010000301.1:0-8711 GCA_035529555.1 Dehalococcoidia bacterium
GCACCATTTCCAAGCTTTCCCATCTGCCCAAGTCTTTTTTTGCCGGGTTCGTGAATTCCTCTTCCAGCGACTGATAACCTGCAATTATTTCCCTGGCAAAAAATCCTGTAAAATGTTGACAAGCGTATTCTGTGAACGCTATACTCATAGCTACTTTCATTAAGCTGTTCCTCCAGGAGCAGTAACCACTATTTAGCAACTAACCAAACAATGTTTTGCTCTGCCCATCTAAAGAGGCAGACCCATGTGCAAAGCGGGGATGAGGCTGACTGTGGCGGTTTTGACTGCATCCTCGCATTGTTTTTTCTACAAGAAGTAATAGCAGTATAATCGCTGAATTCTGTCTGTGCCTTTATCTTTTAACTTTTCATTCTCTTAAAAAATAATAGAAGAATTCCAGGGAAATACGGCACAAGAATTCTAGAACAGGTGGTAGTGAATTGGAAGAAAAAGAGAAGCGCGAAGGTCTCCTGAGTGACTACCGCATCCTGGACCTAACTGACCACAAGGGAGTCTACTGTGGCAAGGTTCTCGCTGACCTCGGGGCTGATGTCATCAAGGTCGAGAAACCGGGGGGGGATGCTACCAGGAATATTGGCCCCTTCTACAAAGATATCTCAGACCCGGAGAGAAGTCTTTACTGGTGGGCTTACAATACCAGCAAAAGAGGCATAACGCTTAACATCGAAACTGCCGATGGCAAGGAAATATTCCAGAGGCTGGTCAAGACTGCCGATGTCGTCGTAGAGTCATCCCCACGGGGATACATGGACAGCCTCGGTCTAGGATATCCTGCCCTCAGCGAAATAAATCCAAGTATCATTATGACCTCCATCTCCCCATTTGGCCAGACAGGCCCTTACAAAAACTGGAAGGCTGACGACCTTGTGGGTTGGGCAATGGCCGGACAGGCATATGTTACCGGAGACGATGACCGCCCCCCATGTCAAATCAGCTTTCCGCACTGTTACCTCGTTACGGGCTGTCATGCTGCCTCAGCGACGCTGGCAGCCATTTACTACCGGGAGCTCTCGGGAGAAGGCCAGCGTGTTGACGTCTCCATGCAGGAATCCGTCTTATGGACAACACTTGTTCTAGTCCAGTTCTGGGACATGATGAAACTTAATCTGTTTAGAGCAGGCTCCAGACGCTCCATGGGTACCGCTTTGTTCAGGCTCGCCTTTCCCTGCAAAGATGGGCACGTGGGCTTTCTCATAGCAGGGGGACAGTTAGCTTCGATTTCCATGCCACCGTTAATAAAATGGATGGCGGAAGAGAAAATGCTCGGTGCTTTTGAGGATAAAAAGGACTGGGGGCCTAAGGACTGGACGCAGAAGGTAGACGCCATGGCATTGACGCAAGAAATCGTCGATGCCTGGGAGGATAGTATTATAAAGTTCTTTGCCAACAAGACGAAGGCTGAGATTTATGAGAAGGCGCGAGAGGAAGGCATGATAATTTACCCCGTCAGCACCACCAAAGACCTGGCGGAGAACGCCCAGCTCAAAGACAGGGATTTCTATGTCGAGGTAGAACATCCGGAGCTAGGCAAAGCCATCACGTATTTGGGTTCTCCTTACAAGATGACTGTGGCTCCCTGGAGGATATCGAGGCGCGCCCCGCAAATTGGGGAGCATAACCAGGAAATCTATGAGGTAGAGCTGGGCTTGTCCAAGGATGAGATGCGCCTGTTAAAGGAAGCTGGAGTCATTTGAACTAATGTGGAAGCGTAAGCTGAGGAGGTAGTAGATGGCGAAAAAGCGCATATTCGAAGGATTAAAGATCGCCGATTTCACCTGGCTGGGTGCAGGCCCCATAGCCGTGAAGTTCATGGCCAACATGGGGGCAACTGTGATCCATATCGAGTCCTATACCAGACCTGATATCTGTAGAGTATCACCTCCTTACAAAGACTGGAAGCCGGGTATAAACCGCAGTGCTTTCTTCGCTATTTTTAACGACAGTAAGTACGGCATAACCCTTAACCTGAGGATGCCCCAGGCACAGAAGGTAGCCAGGAAGATAATCAACGAATGGGCTGATGTGGTTGCCGATGCCCATCTTCCGGGGATTATGGAAAAGTTTGGCCTGGATAAGGAGACTCTGAGAAAAGATAAGCCGGAACTCATTCATATCGCCACCGCATTGCAAGGTAAAACAGGTCCCTACAGTACAATGCCGGGGCATGGGATGGTGGGGGTATCGCTGGGTGGCCTTACCCAGATCACGGGATGGCCTGATAGAGACCCAACAGTGCCTTTCGGAGCCCTGACTGATTTCCTCACTTTCCCCCACATGATAACCGCCCTTATTGCAGCACTCATATATAAAAGAAAAACAGGTAAGGGGCAGTATATAGAACTTTCCCAACTGGAATGCAGCGCTCAGTTTCTAGCACCACCCATCATGGATTACATGATAAACGGGCGAGTGCTAGGACGCCTGGGCAATAGTTCCGCCTATGCCGCACCTCACGGAGTATACCGCTGTAAGGGGGAAGGCGAGAAGTGGTGCGCCATAGCTGTATCCTCTGATGACGAATGGCGCAACTTCTGCCATGTCATCGGCAATCCAGAGTGGACTAGAGACCCTGAGTTCGCCACCTTCATGGGACGAAAGGAAAAAGAGAACGAGCTCAATGGGTTTGTGGAGGAATGGACAATCAACTATACACCGCAGGAGGTAATGAGAAAAATGCAGAAGGCAGGGGTGCCTGCAGGTGTAGTGGCGAGCGGCGAAGATTTGGTTGCAGACCCTCAGTTGAACCACCGGCGCACCCATGTCGTGTTGGAACATCCCGAAATCGGGCCGCACTTCTACCAGGCTCCGCCTTATCGCTTCTCCAAGACGCCTCATAAGCTTACCATGCCTGCTCCTTGTCTGGGTCAGCATAACGAATACGTTCTGAAAGATATTCTGGGGATGTCCGATGATGAAATCGCCGACTTGGTCGTAGCAGGTGCTCTTGAATGAACCAAATTACAACTTGGAGAAAGGAGAGACAAGGATCATGATTTACCTACACGAACTCCTGGATGTGCAGCCAGGCATGATAGATGAGTATACAGATGCCGCTGCTAACCATCTGGTAGCTGGCTGGAACCGCTATGTGAAGACGGTGGGCTTTTTCAAGAACGCCTTTCGACACCGTGAAGGCTTCGCACTATGGGAACTCGGAGAGGAGGCTGTCTCTGTAGACAGTCTTGGCGGCTTCACTTTCAAGGACCTAGATGGAATGGCATGGCAGCGGCTGGCATTGAAGTACCGACAGGACTGGTATGATAGCTGGATAGAGTCTGTTCCCTTCTGCCCCACTGTGGAAATGATTAAAAAAAGGCAGAAAAAGGGGGATTTCACCGGCAATGCGCTCTATTACTGGGAGCAAACCAAGGTGTTGCCGGGGAAGATGGATGAATTCCTGAAGTCGATGCAAAGGGAGCTGGTGCCCATGGAGGAAAAACGAGGGATGAAGCTAGCCGGTTGCTACCGGTGGTACGGTGCCTGTGGGCAGTCAGGAGAGATCACAAGCTTGTGGGCGGTGAAGGACTTGGCCCATTGGGGGAAAATGCGGGATGAGCGGCTCAAAGACCCGGCATTTCAGAAGTGGGCAGAAAAGGCGATTGCCTGGCGCAGGGAGTCGAGTTACAAATTCTGGATTCCCGCCTATTGGTCGTTGCTACATTAATTTATTTAAGATTCAAAGGCAATGAAGCTATAGGTGAAGGTTAAAAGGGAGGCATAATGCTTTATTTACATGAAACGTTGACGATTGTTCCGTGGACAGAGGATGAGTTCTGGCACGTAATGGGGACTGATTATGTACCTCAAGTAGAGAAGCAGGGGTTGCGCTTGGTTGGGCTATTCAAGGTGGGAATACGCTACAGCGAGAACATAGCCCTCTGGGAGGTAGATGATTGGGCAACACTGGATCGAATACGAGAGTTCCATGATAAAGACCCCTGGATGAAGACGTGGAAGCTGGAGTCTATTCGGTATCGCACTGATTGGGTGGCAAGAGTGCTTGAGCCCGCCAGCTACTCGCCGACTCTGGCAAAGATCAATAAGGGGGATTATAAATCCACCTTCTATTTGCACTGCCAAGCTAGGGTTTTCCCGGGTAAAGTCAGTGAATATATCAACGCAATTAAAAAGGAGCTGGTCCCAATAGCCAAGAGCTGGGGTATGCAGCTAGTTGGTTGCTATCAGGTGGCGGCAGGGGAAGCAGATAGTGACGAGGTCTTCAGCATCTGGACGGCAGGCGATATGATCGCCGGATGGGGCGCCATTCGCGACGCAGCCCGGAAAGACCCTGCTCTTAAGCGATGGGAGGCGAAAGCAGGGGCATGGCGCAATGAGGTGATTTATAAGTTCCTTCTCGGCCTGGTCTCGTTCTCCCCCCTGCGCATGAAGGAGGAGTTTCTTCAAGCAGTAAAACTCATGAAAGCGAAATAAAGATGAAAGGCCGGGCTATCTATATATACGAAATATACGAAGGAAGGATTGAATAATGGAAAGGAATCCTCTTCGAACTAAGCTATGTGACATGCTGGACATCAAATATCCCATAATCCTGGCAGGAATGGGTGGTATGGGAGGCCCTGTCTCCGGTCCGGAGCTGGTAGCTGCGGTATCCAATGCAGGGGGACTGGGCATTCTGGGCTGTGCTTTTCTATCCCCTCGCAAGATAGACGAAATGATAAGGAAAACGAAGCGGCTCACCGATAAGCCTTTTGGGGTGGATACGATAATTCCGCCGGAAGTTCCTCAGATAGGTACCACAGCTGATTTTAAAGCTGAATTGCAGTCCGTTGCTCCGTCTGCAGGTTCTGACGAGCCTGATGTCATTGAGAAGCTGAGAAAGGAGTTAGGGGTGCCTGCGCCCGGTGGCGGGCTGGGGTATCTCGGCAGAATAGCCGAAGACACGGTCTGGTCTCAGGAGGCGTTCAAGGAGCAGGTCGAGGTAATCATGGAACACAGGGTGCCTGTCTGGGCAGCGGCGCTGGGAGACCCCGCGCCTTATGAGAAGGAGTGCCATGCCAGGGGCATTAAGATAATCGGCGTGGTCGCAAGCGCGAGGGGAGCCCGTCGCCTTGTCAAAAGCGGAGCGGACATTATCGCGGCTTCCGGAGCGGAGTCAGGCGGTCACAACAGCAGGATAGGCACGATGGTTCTCATACCTCAGGTGGTGGATGCCGTGTCACCGGTTCCTGTAGTGGCAGGGGGAGGAATAGGCGATGGCAGGGGTCTTGTGGCGGCGTTGGCGCTTGGTGCTGTGGGGGTATGGTGCGGCACGGTGTTCCTTGGCACTCACGAAGCTATCTACGAGGACTATCACAAGCAGAAGATACTGGAAAGCACCGAGGATGATACCATGGTATCGAAGGTGATAACGGGCAAGCAGGCAAGATATTTGAAGAATCGGCTGATTGAAGCCTGGGATAAGGCAAAGATACCTACATTGCCCATGCCCATGCAATCTATCGCTATCATACCCATATTGGACGGGGCATATGAGGCGAAGATGGCCGATATAATACCCGCTCCGGCGGGACAGATAGTGGGTATGATTAAGGACCTGAAACCCGCAAAGCAGGTAGTGGAAGAGATGGTGGCGGGAGCCCTGCAAGTCCTCGATGGACTACCATCAACAAAGGTTACTCCAAGACGGAAAAGCCGAAGCGCGTAGCAGAGGGCTCCGTAGGAAGCAATAGTAAGACAGTTCAGCAGGAGGAGTGCAGAGGGGATTTACCCCGCTGATGGGGGTCTGGGGTATCCCCCAGCTTTAAATGTCCCCCAAGACTGGGGGACAACAAGGGGTTGAAAACAACCTGATGAACAATGTCACTGATAATACCTTGACAAGCACTCACGCATTTATTACATTATGTAGTACTCCGAGCGAAAAGTAGCCTTATGTCATCTCCTGTATTATCTAAGAAATTCCTGCTCGGCTTTCTCGAAAGCTATCCCGCTGCTATTTGTGTGTTTGAGTTAGACGGCACGATTGTGTTTGTCAATCAAGAAGGTTGCGACCTCACGAGTAGAACGAAAGAAGAACTCCTTGGTAAACGTGTCCAGGATTTTGTAGCTGACCGGGCAGTCGCTGAACTTTTTACCTCCCGAATCATATCTAAGGGATATGTTGAGACTGAACTGAGTATTACTCAGAGCAATGGAGATGCCATCGGTGTTCGCCTTGCCGGCGTACTTGTCAAAGATACCGCGGGCAAGGCTATGGGGATTGTGGGGATGGCGGGAGGAACCAACATTGCGTTGGGCAAAAGCAGCAGGATAGCCCAGGCTGTGCAACGGATACTCAATCAATTTCCCGAAACCAGGATGTTGACTGTCGAGGAGGTTGCCGCCGAGCTAAGGGTGAGTCAAGAGACTGTGCGCCGCTGGGTGAGGAGCGGTCAACTGCCCTGTTTCAAGCTATCCCGTGGTATCCGTATACCCAGTGGGGTAATCAAGGATTTAATACGAACAAATCTGCAGCAGGAAAATAAAAAGGGACGATACATCCGGGGGACTTTTTAGAAAGACTTTTCGGAGAAATCTCCAAAGTGCCTACGTTAGCTGGTATCAAGGTTCTTGACCTGTCTCAAATGCTTGGCTCTTACTGAATGGTGCTTCCGAGCCTAAAGATAACGGCATCTAACGAGTGCATAAGGGCACTCTTTAGGAATAAAAAGCTAAGGAGGTAAGGTTACATGGCTCTAAGCGAAAAGGATAGGGGGTTGATCGGGAGGGAATCTGCTCCTATCTACGCCCCGGATGAGGTATGCAAGCCTATGATCAGGCACTGGGTGGAAGCTGTGGAGGATGCAAATCCCCTATACGCCGATGAGGAGTATGCCAGAAGCAGCAAATATGGGGGTATTATTGCGCCTCCCCAGATGATGATGGTGTGGTGCATGCCACGTATGTGGCCCTGGCCTGAGTTCCCCTGGGTTCCCATGGCTGAGCTTGAACTCCCCGGCGACTATGATACCTATGTTGCCACAGACATGAGTTTTGAATTCTATTTGCCAGTGCGCCCGGGCGACATACTGAGCTATACCATGAAGTTGGACGGCGTGTCGGAGGAAAAAAAGACGCGTATCGGCAAGGGTCACTTCATCACCACTACCCAGATTTACCGCAACCAGAGAGGTGAGGTGGTTGGTAAGGAAATCCGCACTGTGTTGAAGTACAAAGCGACAAAATAAACAAAAAGCCATTTGGCACAGGGGAGTCCAGAGGGAGTTCGCCCTTCTGGCGGGAGTCTAGGGGTGTTCCCCCGCCTCTTAAGTCACCCAAGACTGGGGGATTAGGGGGTTGAAAAGAATAAATAAAAGTTATCATAAAAGGAGGCAAAACAATGCCAGAGTGGAAAAAGGTTTACTGGGAGGATGTGGCGGAGGGGCAGGATATCGGTTCTTACGAGATGAAGATGGACGCAGTTAAGATTAGCTGTGGCGCCTGGGCCACCAGAGACAGCAACCCCATACATCACGATAAAGCCTTTGCGGAAAGGGGTAGTCAGAAAAATATCATCGTAAACATCATGCATTCCGAGGGTATACTGTGCAGGCTGGCGACTGACTGGGGCGGTCCCACAGCCGAGCTGAAGAGAATCCGATTCAACATCCAGGGCTCTTGCTATGCTGACGATACCCTGAAAGTTGTAGGCAAAGTCACTAAGAAGTACGTAGGGCAAGAAGATAATTATATGAAAGGCCTGCATCTGGTGGATTTGCAGGTTGACGCTACGGCCAGCGGTAACGCTTTCTGCGACGCACAGATAATACTGGCCTTGCCTTCTAAGGCTGATAAAGGCTAGACGATAGCGACTTATTATGTGTTATTACGTTCGACAAAAAAGGAGGGCTTGAGAGATGCCAGAGAGTTTGAAAGATAAGTCCTGTATTGTTGGCATCGCAGATACCGAGTACTCGAAGAATTCCGGCCGCAGCGAGATGCGTCTGGCGTTGGAGGCAATAAAGGCAGCTTGCGATGATGCCGGGATAAGCCCTAAGGAAATCGATGGGATAGTTCGGTTCTCGGTGGACAGCAATCAGGTTGACGAGATAGCCAGGAATCTGGGCCTGGAAAACCTGAGGTTTTTCCCCGAGGTTTTCTTCGGCGGCGGCGCAGGCTGCGGCACGATACAGATGGCGGCTATGGCGGTGGCTCTGGGCAAGGCGAAAAATGTGGTATGTTTCAGAGCACTGAACGAGCGCTCCGGTTTTCGCTACGGGCAGATGGCGATGGCTATGCCCATGATGGGACATTTCCAGTATTCTATACCTTTCGGCTTGATGGCGCCCGGCTCGATGGTTGCTGTAATGGCTGTTAGACATATGCACCTCTATGGAACAAAGACCACTGACTTCGGCGAGGTGGCTGTTGCTTTCAGAAAGCACGCTAATAAGAATCCCAAAGCTATGATGCACAGCAAGACGCTGTCGCTTGAGGAGCATGCCAACGCCAGGATGCTTGCTTACCCGCTACGCCTGTTTGATTACTGTCAGGAGACCGATGGCGCTTGCGCCATGATAGTAACATCTCCGGATAGGGCGAAACACCTCAAGCAGAAGCCGGTCTATATCATGGCTGCCGAGCAGGGAAGCGGTAGCTGGATGGAGATGATGACCAGCTATCAGCGTCAGAACATAGCTGACCTGGAGGAATATACACGCCTTGCCCCGCATCTCTGGAAGGAAGCGGGT
>DATKWL010000302.1:0-3631 GCA_035529555.1 Dehalococcoidia bacterium
CGACCTCGAACTACGTTCCGAGATGAAGGGCTTTACCAGCCGCGCCTGTTTCGGTAGCGAATCGAAATACATGTACTGGGTTGTTCCCCAGCCTCGCTGTCAAGCCAAGGGGATTTTTAAGACCGCAAATGAGACCCTCAATATCGAAGGGACAGGCTATCGCGACCATAACTGGCTCAACTTCCCGCCCATGGATTTCCTGGCGTACTGGGACTGGGGCAGAATCTACGATAAGGAATTCACCATCCTCTTTGCGGACATAGTCACCACCAAGAGGTTCAATAACGCTGAGATTAAGCCACTGCTGATTTACGATTCAGACAAGATGGTTTATCTAACTACGGAGGCAGCGAGATGGAATCTGACCAAAGGAGATATATCGCTCGACCCTGAGACAAAGACAGACATACCACTAATACATTTGTTGAACGCTCATGAGGATGGCTTGTCGCTCCAGCTCAATTTGCAACTCAAGAGCGTTTTCCAGAAGATCGACCTGCTGGCTGACTTCAACCCCATAGCCAGATTCCTCATCCGCACCTTCAAGGCAAAGCCCACGATTACATCGTTTTTCTCCACAGCCTCCGGAGAGTTGAATATAAAAGGCCAGCCTTATGCTCTGAACTGTACCGCAATACATGAGTTTGTGAAAAATACCAGATGACTGATTGCTGACGGCTGACAACTGAAAGCTAAAGGAGCTAGCCAATGACCAAGCCATTTAAGGTATGGAGGGATGTCTATCAGGTGGGAGGGGCTGATATTTCACATCCCCTCGATTGCTCTGTTTATCTGCTCGACGGAGGCGAAATATTGATGCTCATCGATGCGGGGGCTGGCAAGAGCTTCGACAGGCTTGTTTCCAACATAGAGAAGCTCGGCTTAGACCCAAAAAAGCTGAACAGCATACTTGTAACCCATGCTCACATCGACCATATCGGCTCGCTCCACCAGTTCCAGAAGGAATACGATGTACAGATAATAGCCCATGAACTCGATGCCGAAGTGCTGGAGAAGGGTGGCGAGGTCGCCGCGGAGGCTTACGGCGTGCGATATGTGCCCTGTCGGGTTGACCTGAAAATTCAAGGCTCTAAGAAGACACTGCAGGTCGGCAAATATAAAGTTGAGGTGATTCACATCCCCGGGCACACCACAGGAAGCATTGCAGTGTATCTGGACATTGGAGGCAAAAGAGTTCTGTTCGGGCAGGATATACACGGGCCATATTACCCCGAATGGGGCGCAGACCCGGCACTGGCGAAGCTATCGCTGCAGAGGCTCATAGAACTGAAGGCAGATATACTCTGCGAGGGACACTTCGGCATTTACCAGCCAGCGTCAGAGGTCAAGAGTTATATCCAGCAGTATGTGGATATGCTGTGACAGGTCAGTCTTCCGTTCGCCCTGAGCTTGTCGAAGGGCCGTTCATGGTTCGACTAGCTCACCACGAACGGCGGTTCACCACTCCACTATCTCATACTCAGGTTCTCCGATTCCTAACGCAACGGAATGTCTCAGGTGCAGCACATCGTTGAGTCGTTTGCGCCTCAGCCTCGGGGCCACCTTCGCCAGCAACTCCAGCCCCAGGGCATCCAGGCTCACAGGGTCGCTTCCGGCAAGAATATAACCCAGCGTTCTTCCCTTGCCTCCGTGCCTCAATTCGTTCGTATCCACCAGTGTTTGTACGCCATCCACGATGTACAGGACAGGCTTTATTATCTCGTTCAGCTCTGCGATTACCTTATTCACATCCAGCCTGTAGTGCAATCTTCTTTTGTCATCTACCGACAGGAAGCCGATATGGTTCTTCAAGGCTCCGGTCATGTCGCAGATGCCATGCGATTTGAGCACAGGCAGGGAGATAATGAGGTCGAAGTCGAATGCCAGTTGCGAGACCTCCAGTTCCAGGCTTCGCGCCCTCATTTTTCTGACTTTTGAATGTAAATCCAGCAAGGGCACGCGGAATTTGTCACAGCTAGCCTTCAGCGGATGATTCTCCAGCACCGACTCGGAATCGCCGGCATCCCACGCCGGGCCATCTGCAACAATCACCTCTCTGACAACACCCTGCAACAATCTGATGCATGCTTCGACCGTATCAGGGTGTGTAGTCGTTGGATATGGCTCATAGGAGACAATGTTAGGCTTGAGCAACACACTTTTGCCCTCAGCTTTCTGCTGAATATGGAATTGCTGGAAAGCCATCTTCACTAAGGCTTCCCTGTCGTCACCATGCTTTAAATAAACGATGCTCACAATAACTCCTGGACATCCTGCTATAAATACGTTACCGCTCTATCCTCATTGTATCACTTAGGAAAACTTGAGTTATTTGCCCCCTGTGATATTATCTGCATCGTAAAGGGATATTGGTTTTTAATGACAGATAAGCGTGTCATCGTCATCGGGGCTGGGGCAAGCGGCGCGATGGCCGCGGGACGAGCGGCGGAATCGGGTGCCGAGGTGCTGCTTCTGGAAAAAATGAAGCGCCCCGGCAAGAAAATCCTCATCAGCGGCCAGACGCGTTGCAACCTAACCAACATCAGGGAGCTAGACGACTTCATTGCCATGTATGGCACCAACGGCCGTTTTCTCCATAGCGCCTTCCTCCGCTACTTCCGCGATGACTTGCTGGCATTCCTGAAACGCTACGGAGTGGATACCAAGACGGAGACTGACGGGCGGATATTCCCTGCCTCCGACGATGCTAGCGATGTGGTAAAAGCCCTGAAGCGTTACATGGCTGACCACAGAGTTCAACTGCGCACCAGCATCAGAGCAACCGGCATACAGATTGAGGTAGGACGAGTGACAGGGGTACAAACAGAGCAGGGCTTATACCCCGCGGCAGCGGTTGTTCTGGCGACCGGCGGCGCTTCATATCCCAGCACCGGCTCCAGCGGTGATGGCTATAGAATGGCTGAGGCCGTTGGTCACACCATAATAAAATTGCGCCCCAGTTTGGTTCCCCTCGCCATCCATGAGGTTCAGCTTGCCAGGAGCATGCAAGGCGTCAGCCTGCGCAACGTGCGCCTGACTGCCTATCAGTGTCGAGCTGATGAAATCGACCCGTCGCTGACACCAACCAGAGACCTGGGGCGCGGCACAGGACACGAAAAGCCGCACCGGCCTATCATCGAAAGCCGCCTGGGCGAGATGATGATGACCCATTTCGGCATCGGCGGGCCCATCACGTTGCAGATGAGCCTGGCGATAGTTGACGCCTTGGACAAAGGCCCTGTGAGTGTGTCTATTGACCTCCAACATGACCTTAGCGAGAAGCAACTGCACCAGCTTCTTCAGCAGGATTTCAAATTCCACGGCAAGCGGAGCTGCCGGCGCATCATTTCAGGGCTATTGCCACACAAGATGATTGAACCTTTCATCGAGATGGCCGGCATTCTGCCTGATAAGCCCGTTAATCAGATTAGCGCTGAAGAGCGAAAAGGGTTAATAAGCCTGCTTAAATCGCTGCGCTTCAACATAAAAGGCCCATTGCCCATAGCCTCCGCCATGGTCACTGCGGGCGGCGTCTCACTCAAGGAGATCGACCCGCGCACTATGGCATCGCGTCTGGTTGCCGGGCTTTATTTTTGCGGCGAGGTCATAGACCTGGATGCCACTACCGGCG
>DATKWL010000303.1:0-3490 GCA_035529555.1 Dehalococcoidia bacterium
CATGATGCGCCGGCTGAAAGATCTGTCAGCCTATTCCCTGACCCATGCTGAGATCATGTGGCAACGAGAAATCGTCGAACTTCTGGCCTTGGGCATGTTCTTTGGCATGAGTAGCAACAGCGCCATGCGCAAGAATCAGGAACGGCTCAGATTGCTTTCCGATGCGACCTGTAACTACAAAGGCCAGGCAAAAATAGTTGAGCAACAGATTGCCCAACGAAAAGACAACCGAAAACACGCACAGAACGACGAAGATGAGCCCCTACAGCCGCGGTTGCTGTGATAGACGTGGTTTTTTAAACCAATCCCCGCTTAGAAAGGCTCTGGTGACGCGTGTGACCCATCCTGGTATACGAGCTGGCGCTGGCAATACGAATCTGGCAACCGGCACAGTTGCAGGGTGCGTTTTTGACTCTTGACAAGCATCGTAGCGATATGTTTATACTGGAAACAAGGCGCCACTCTAGCCCCACACATGACCAACAATAACAACAGAAAGAATATCAACGAAGTACGAATCAAGTTTGTCGCGCCTGATGATCTCAAGAGTTCGCTACAGCAGTTGGCGAATGATCGGAATATCACGCTCTCAGCGCTATTGCGGCTAATCACAACCGACTACGTCAAGCGCAAGCAAAGCCTATGATTATCTCTATCGCCAATCAGAAAGGAGGGGTGGCCAAGAGCACAACAGCCATCAATCTTGCTGCCGGCCTGTCGCTGAAGGGACACAAGGTTCTGCTTATCGACGCGGATCCCCAGGGAAATGTCACGCAAGTATTCTTGCACCCCAATAAAGAAATTGAGTTGGAAGATTCCCTCTATAACGTCATTATCAAGTTCTCTCCCCTGTCGAATGTGGTGCGAAAGACCCGCTTTGACAACTTGGATTTCGCGCCCTCCCATATCCGCCTTTCCAGCGCAGATCTAGAGCTGGCCCAGGCCTTTGACAACCGCAGTGAGCGGCTGAAGCGTTCCCTGGGAAAGCTCAAAGACCAATACGATTACATCCTCATCGATAATCCTCCTTCCCTTGGCCTGCTGACCATCAATTCCTTTGTTGCCAGTGACCGGCTCCTTATTCCCGTGTCTACCGGATTCTTCGCTATGACCGGCCTGGTGCAGCTTCAGGAATCTATTGCCATGGTGAAACAGGCACAGTTAAATCCCGCGCTGGAGATTATGGGCGTCCTGTGCACATTCTCGGACCGGACCATCGTATCGAGGGATGTTGAAAAGCAGCTGCGCAAGCACTTTGGCGACCTGGTCTTCAAGACAGTCATCCCCAAGAACGTCAGCCTGGAAGAAGCCCATTCAAATCACACCCACATTTTTGAGCACGCGCCGAACAGTGAGGGCGCGCGCGCCTATAAGGCACTGGTAAAGGAGGTGGGTGAAAGATGAAAAGAGCAGGTCTAGCCGACAGTCCCTTCTTCTCATCGCCGCAACAGCAGGAAGAAGAGACCAACTCTTCCCCACCGACTAAAGTGCCAGCCCAAGATTATTCAGGGAACGATGACAGCCGTTCTGGATTGGCACAATCCACTGAGAAAGATACTGCGGAAATAAGCACGCGGGAATCCACGCGGACATTGGAACCACCACGCGAGAAACCAAGTGATAAGTCGCGTGAGAAGCCCCGTAGCATGTCGCCTGGCAATCCGACCAGAGATGAGATCCAGGAGTTTAGCTTTAGTCTCCGTGACGAGCTAAAGGTGAAAGTCCAGGCTGAAGTACCACATAGCTGGCAAAAGGAGTTGGCGGAGATGGCCCGAAAGATGGATGTGAAGAAGTTGGAGCTGTATCGGTTTATTCTGGGCGAATTTCTGGGAAAGGTACAGCGAAAGGGGATTCCCAAGTAGAAAACATGCAGCAAGTCGGAGAGTTAGTCAGGAAAAAAGTGGAGCGCATCATCGTTGAGGATGAGATATTGCGTGCCGGTTTTGCCGCATTTCCATATCTGGTCATGAACGATGCAGCTCTCTCCATTGGAGCCCGCTTCACTTACGCGATGTTGCTTCAGTTTGCCTGGCAACAAGGAGAAGCCTTTGCGAAACAGGAAACTCTCGCCGAACGGATGGGGGTGAGTGCCAGGCAGGTCCGTCGTTATCTGGCTGAACTGAAAGATGCTGGCTACATCCAGATAGAGCGTAAGGATAAACGCTTCAATAACACCTACATTGTTAAGAGGGTGCGGAGCAAACTTCGAAAAAACGGGCAAATTTGAACTTGACAGGACACCGGTGTCCTCTCGGAGGGGACACCCATGTCCGATCTGATAGGACGCCAGAGTCCGCTCCATATAATAGACCCATTTAATAGACTCATTGAATAGAAAAAAGCTTATCGCTCAGAATAACAATTAGCCAGGGAAGGCTGTTTGGCTAAGGTTTTACCCCTTGACAGTACCATACTCCATTTGTTAATTTGAACCGTGAACCTGCGCCGATGTGCCGGGTCACAAAAGTATGCTGGCACATCAATCTCCATGCTCAATAAGAAACAGAATAAAGCCGGAGCTGACCCACGAAGGATCCGGCTGACGGTTCACTTAATCCTGGTTGCCTATGATGCACTTAACGAAATTCAAAGACGTCACCGTATCAAGTACGGAAAGGCCTTACCGGTTTGGAGGGTCCTCGACGCAGCAATCAGGGACTATGGGGAAAAACAAGGGATCAAAATCGGGGAGTGATCTGGATCGAGAACCGTTCACGACCATTGATGATTTAGCTCATAAGGCTGAAGAATTAGCTTCCGGCCTTCGTAACCTGGGAGAGAACAGACACCCTCTGGATATCAGAAGGGGTATAAAAAAAAGGAAGGGGGTGAGTGACATGACAGAAAAAGATGAAAGCAGGACCGTCAAGGCGGGATCTAAGACCTACTTTTTCGATCTCAAAAAAACGAAGGAAGGAAAGTCTTTCCTGATCATCACCGAGAGCAGATTCAAGAGTGAAGGCAAGGAGCGGGAAAGAGTCAGTATCCTGGTATTTCCTGAAAGCGCCGAGGAATTTAGCCAGGCGGTTGGCGAAATGACCAAGAAACTTAACTAAAGCTCAACCATTGAACCTATCTGGTATTGCGTTTATTTAATCGTTCACAATTTGTACTCATTCATGGCTATCATTCGTTGTTGCTCTGCAGCTGCCGCTACAGTCACGAGTACCGTTTTCCGAAACGGTACCAATTCTCAAGCCTGCGGGCATTGAGCCCTGGGCTTGAGCCCGGAAGATGCTGCCTTGCCTCGGGAAGGCCATGCGTTCCACCCACTTTTGCCCTAAAGGAGGGCCAAACCGACTTCCACGCAGACCCCCCGCTCGTCAAGCCAGGGCGTCATGGGTCCGACTCCGATCACTTCGCTTATCGTCACCGCCCCCGACAACCTACGCTGCGCTCCAGCCCCGCTCTGCGATTGGGGCCGGAGTGCCCTTGCTCGCTCCCTCGTCCTGCGGACAGATGGTCGTTTGCTGCGGCGCCACGCGTCGCC
>DATKWL010000304.1:0-4477 GCA_035529555.1 Dehalococcoidia bacterium
GCTCCCGTGCCGCTGGTGCTACTCGCTTCACGCTGGGGAGGATGCTATCCTCTTCATTTCCAAAGAGCCCCACGGGCTATTTCCTCTGCAAGATAAGGAGTTCACGTTAGCAGACGGCCCGTATAGCGTGGTGCCAATTGAAGATGGCGAGGTATCCATCTCGCGTGAGTATATCGGAATAAAAGAGCCATCTGATGAATTTGTAGCGCGCCTCCAGCAATATGCCCGCCAAGCCGGAAGATGCATTCCACAGGCATCTACAGGTTGAATCACCGTGAGCATGAGGGTTGCTTCTTAGGAGCCACTTTGAGGTTGGCTACGCTCTCTAGGTGGGTAAATCTAACCTTGAGGTTTGCATGAACACCTTGAAGCAGCTAAAGTGACGATGTGTCTTTTCGCCCGCTGGGGATGTTATCATCCCCAGCCGTTCCCCACCCCCGCCAAATAGCCGCGCTTATTCACGAAGCCAGTTTGACCTGAACAGGGGCCCGCTCAAAATCTGCGGCGCTCATTAAAGTCGCCGGGTGTAACCTAGCCAGGTCAGCCACGAACCGGTCGGGAACGATTTCAAGCCGGGTGTTATAGAACGTAGCAATGTCATTAAAATAATCGCGCGCCAGTGCGATGCGCTGCTCTGTATCCACCAGCGCCTGTTGAAGTCGCAGGAAAGATTCACTGGCTTTCAAGTCCGGATAGCGCTCGATTACGGCACGCAACATCGGCGCCATCCCTTTGAAGTCGGGACCGGACACGCCCGGCGGTGTTGCCTCCGCCTGCCCGCGCAGTTCCGTGACGACTCTCTGTGTCTCGCTTTCGTAGTCGCGATAACCTTCGACGGTTTTTACAAGATTGGGAATCAAGTCATACCGCCGCTTGAGCTGCACATCCACCTGCGACCAGCCCTGTTTTAGCCTGTTGCGGAGATTGATGAGGCTGTTGTACACAGTCCACACCCAGCCGACAGCCAGCACAGCCAGAAACCCAACGGAGGCTATAACAAACGGCTGCCAGCTTAACCCTTTGTCCGTATCGGCAAGCATGTCCCGCGCTACCGCACCGCCGATAGCGCAAATCAGTCCCAGGACGAGAAACAGCCAGAACCAGCGCCCGTAGCCGGCGCTGACCTGCTTCTCAGTACGGGTGGAGATAAAGAACATGGGAGCGTTTTTGTCGTAGGCAATTTCAGCCGCGACGACGTCCTGCCGTTCGCGTGCCTGCCCCACCACATACAGCATGGTATGAAGGGGCAGCGCAGTCTCATGGAAACGCCGCTTATGGGTAGAGTTAGCTATCTCATGCTGCGGACCTTTTTCGAAGTATAAACTGCTGCTGCGCGAAGCTGTATCGTCAAACGTTTGGATGCTGTGGATTTTGGCACCGTCAGGCACGATACGTATGATGCCGGCATCGTCCTTCAGATAGAAGGGAATACACTGGCTGTCTCCCGCAACCTTCGTCCAGCCGCTCTCCGTGCGCGTGCGGGTCTGGGTGTGCCCCTTAGAGTCGGTATAGGTCTCTGTTACTGTCCTTGACCAGTGTTCATCGACCTGCCAGGCATACTGTACGCAGGGAACGCCCGCCAGATAGCTTGTCAGCGGCGTTTCGCTTTCGGCTGTACCCTTAAGTTCAGCTAAGCCGATGAATACGCCCTGTGTTTTAGATGTCGGGAGGTCATCGATGAGACGCTTACGCCGCAAAGCCCAGAATAGCCCGGCCAGGCAACCCAGAGCGGCCAAGCTGCCGAGGACAACTGATAATAGGGGCATAATTCCTGATGCCACGTGTCAATTGTAAGGCACAAATCAGCCTTCGGTCAAAGTGAGCGTAAAAGCCACTTTAAAAATGCTACCTGCTACCTAACCACTTATTAAAAGTAGCTGTAGGGTGGGTTTCGCTACGCTCCACCCACCCTACTAAAAGACTCTTCTTGTTTGTCCAAAATATAACGAAGCTTTTGAGAATGAAATTAAAATGGTGGGCGATGGAGGTCTCGAACCTCCGACCCTCTGTGTGTAAGACAGATGCACTACTAAAGAAGTGTTTTGGGAGCGCTTATTGTGCCTATATTTCAACGAGCTATCTTGTTCTCAACACAATATCAGGTATTTTGAAGCTAAGAGGGATGGCTGTATTACTTTCCCACAACCAATATTGTGGGTTCTGCATGCACAACCCCGATTAGTGCGGCATTGAAAACTAATCCCTGGCTATCAGCATGTATATTACTCTCCTTTAAAAACAGGCTCACGTTTCTCCAAAAAAGCCGTTGCAGCTTCCAGAAAATCCGCAGTTGTCATGAGTCTTTCCATGACTTCCACTTCACGCTTCATATGCTCGACCATATCAGTCTCGACGATAGCCTGATACATCTGTGACTTAGCAAATCCTACGGCAAGTGGCGGGTTTTTGGCTATCCTCGCTGCTAGCTCTCTAGCTATCTTCATTAGGTCATCATGAGGGACAGTTCGGTTGACCAAGCCTATGCGTTCGGCCTGCGCTGCATCGATGATGTCACCAGTGAACGCCAGTTCACACGCTCTCTGGGGTCCGATGAGACGGGGCAGGTTAAATGAAGCGCCGGTGTCCGGGTTAACACCGCGCTTGACAAACGCCATACTGAATTTAGCCTTGTCAGAGGCAATAATGATGTCACAGGCGAGGGCTATAGCAAAGCCCTGACCAGCGGCTGCGCCATTCACCGCAGCGATCACCGGCTTGGACATTTGCCTGATCCTGATTGCGGCAGCTACCCCGGTTCCCTTTCCGGGCGTCTCATCATCAGCGGACGGTAATTTGTCCTTTATGGCATCTACGTCGCCAGCATGGCGTTCCGGTGTGGCAAACATGCTGAGGTCTATGCCAGTGCTGAAGTGATTTCCAGCGCCGGTGATAATCAACGCCCTGATATCTCGATCCCCAGCCAACTGTTTGACTGCGTAATCGAATTCTGCCCCCAGTATCAAATCAAAGGAATTACCTACCTTAGGCCGGTTCAAAGTTAGAATCGCTATTGGACCTTCCTTTTGTAGGATGAGTGCTTTGTAGTCCATGTATTTCCTCCTATCTTTGCCAATTCTTGGCCAATTTTCTGTTCGGGAGCTGTCATCCACGAACTAACGTAAAATATTTTGTCGAGCAACTAACTTTTTCGCTGAAGGATTCGTCCCAACCGTTCATCAACAGCTATTGCCCCTTTGATTATGCTATCTATTATCTCCTTCATCGTGGAGATGTCATGGATTAGACCAACGACCTGCCCACAAGGCAAGAGAGAATTGTCCACATCTCCTACTGATATCGCTTGCCTGCTCTTATCCCCAGAAATCAGTGGGACCAGGTCTTCTAAAGTGCAACCTTTCTCTTCCAACTGCTGTATCTTCGTAACCAGCTCGGTGCGCAGCACTCTCATTGGGTCACCGATAGTGCCCAGGACGAGAGTGGATTCTGTTGACGCAGCGTCAAAGAGTTTACTCTTTAGGTTAGGGTGAACTTGGCACTCGCGACAAGCCAAGAATCTCGTACCCATCAGCACCCCTTCAGCTCCCAGTGCCAAGGCAGCGATAAAGCCTCGTGCATCGGCAATTCCGCCACCAGCGACCACAGGTATCTTTACCGCATCTACCACCTGGGGAATCAGTACAAGCCCGCCAATGCCTTCCCTGCTGGGGTGACCACCACACTCGAATCCCACTATTTCGACTATATCCGCACCTATACTCTCTGCCTTTCTAGCGTCCCTTAACCGGGCACATTTGTGCATTAACTTGGCTTTCCCGTTCTTAATACGACTTACCAGCTCCTCAGGGCTACGGCCTGCGGTCTCGATTACACCTACTCCTTCCTCAATGGCGGTGTCGACATACTCGCTTACGTTTTGGGGTTTCAAGGCAGGGAACAAGTTGATATTCACTCCAAACGGTTTGCCCGTCAGACCTTTGGCTCTCCTTATTTCCTCACGAAGTGCCTGAGCCGTGCTGTACATGGATGATGCAATAGATGCAAACGCCCCGGCATTGGCAGCGGCTGCTACAAATCCAGCGTTGGACCATCCCAACATGGTTCCGATGATCAATGGGTATTCCGATCCCAGTATCTGATTTACTCGACTACCAATGATTTTATTAGCCATGTAATGCTCCTTTCATTAGTCTGATCTTAACGCGTCCAAGGCCAACCAGTGTGCTGCTCAGCAGCCCATTATACAATGCTAGTGCCAACATACCTTGGAAACAAGTGTTTTCGAACCACTTTGCCCGAAGTTTTTAGGTCTGTAGTGACGCTACTACTTCTGACTTACCGCCAAATTGAAGCTGAGGCACAAGTGTGTACTACTTTCCCACAGACAAGCAAGCAGGGTGTAACAAATCTGGAACGGTGACTGGCTCCAATCCAACAGCACCTTGAGAAAGGGTCGCTAAGAACAGCCTACTGCAAAACCTCTTGAAGCTAACAGACACATATCATTTCCGGCGGACCT
>DATKWL010000305.1:0-3200 GCA_035529555.1 Dehalococcoidia bacterium
AAAGGGTAAAAGCTCTGGCTTTAATATCGCCGGCTGTAGAATCTTATGCACCGTTGCAGCAATATGCCGTGCCGAAACTCGTCATCTGCGGTGGTGCCGACCAGTTCGTGAGCATCATCGCGCTGCAGCGTCTTGCTGAAGAGCTGCCACCGCCGAATGAGTACGAGTTCATAGCAGGGGCTGACCATTTCTGGACGGGATACGAAGATAAGGTAGCTAACAGAGTTGTTGCCTTCTTTACCAAAGCTTTCAATCCGCCACTGAAAGAAGGCTAGCCGTGGGCTTTGGAGCGCTTCAGATGTACTCTTTTCAGGTCAGCGCCCCCCTTTCCCAGCTTTCTGCGGAAGTCCGCCAAAGACGGCATTGATTTGAAGTAGACCAGATGGGAACGGCACTTGCAGCCCGAGGAGCCGAAACCCTCGACTAAAACCTCGGCATCAGGCATATCAGTGGCAGCTAGATACCAGTCGCATTCCAACCGTTCCCCGGAAACCAGATACCAGACCTCAATCACCCTTGCTTCACGCCTGAGATAATCTATATGCCAGCGCAGCTTATTCCCACCACATATGTGTCGCTCTATTCTGGGAAACAGTCCTCCCAGCGCGCTGCCTATATAGAGGTAATAACCGGCAGGAAAAGGAAAGGTGGCTAACCTGCCTACGGTTATTGTGGCTTCTCTATTCAGCTCAAGTAAAAGCGCATAAGCACCTTTCGCTTTGCTCACACAGCGATTCTAGGTTTCAGGAATTGCGCTGTCAATAATCCGCGTTGTACGCTACCCTCAGATATGATAAACTCGGACACAATGAATGAATCGAATCAAAAAGCGACAAGAGGACTCCTGCTACTTGCATTGGCAGCGTTGGTGATAGGCCTCGACCAGCTCACCAAATACCTAGTCAGGGCTAATATGGAGTGGGGACAATCGATACCGAGCGAAGGCTTCGTAAGACTGACCTATACTACCAACACGGGAGGCGCCTTCGGCATCTTCGCTAACCAGACCTTTCTCTTAGCCGTTGCCGCAGTCCTCGGCATCCTGGTATTTCTCGTTTACTTCCGCTATATCCCTTTGGAAAGCACACTGCTCAAAGTTGGCCTCGGGCTTGATTTAGGCGGCGCCATTGGCAATCTTATAGACCGGCTTCGCGTCGGCGAGGTCACTGATTTTATCGACATCGGCCCCTGGCCTGTGTTCAATGTGGCAGATTCAGCCATAGTAGTGGGCACAATCCTCATCATTTACTACCTGCTGTTTATTGCCCAGAAAAAGGCTCGCAGCTAAGAAAAGATGAACAGACAGCATGAGTTTACAGTCACCAGCCCCGGCGAGCGGCTGGACAAGTACATAGCGGAGCAGTGTCGGATTTCCCGCTCCTATGCCCAGAAGTTGATTGAGGAAGGGCAGGTAAAAGTCAACAGCCACCCCGCCAAAGCAAGTCACAAGCTCAACACCGGAGACAAAGTCATCGCTTCCATCCCGCCACCGACGTCTATCTCACTTGCACCCGAAGCTATACCGCTCAAGGTTTTATATGAGGATAAGGATGTCATAGTAATCGATAAACCTGCAGGACTGCTGGTGCACCCTGCTGCCGGACAGAAAAGCGGCACTCTGGTAAACGCTATTCTGGCGCGCTGTCCCGACCTCGGAGAGATTAAGGGTTCAATTCGCCCCGGCATTGTGCATCGGCTGGACAAAGATACCTCCGGCCTGATGATGGTAGCGAAAAACGATGCTGCCCATGCTAGCCTCTCCCGTCAGATTAAACAGCGCTCAATTAAAAAAGGTTACATCGCCCTCGTTTTGGGACAACTTGCACCGGAGTGCGGGGCTATCGAAGCCCCCATAGGACGGCACCCCAAAGACAGGAAACGCATGGCTGTGGTCTCTGGAGGCAGAGAGGCGAAGACAGAATACCGGGTGATTAAATATCTGGGCGATTGCACTCTGCTTGAGGTAATGCCCGAGACCGGACGCACCCACCAGATTCGAGTTCATTTATCGGCAATAGGGCATCCTGTTTTCGGCGACCATATTTATGGGAAAAGGTCGCCCATTCTGGAACGGCAGTTCCTCCACGCCCACAAACTCGGCTTCAGGCTCCCTTCCACAGGAGAATTCGTGGAGTTCACCTCAGAGTTACCACCAGAACTGCAAGAAGTACTAAAGCATAATCTATAATAGCGACCATTCAACCAATTCCGCTCCATCCATTCCCTATCACTGACTTTACCCTCATGCTATAAGCTATGTCTATTTAAGTTGGTAGCATCATAAATAAGGATTAATCAAAACCCCTTCATAGGGTGTTGGAACTAGAACGAGCCTGAAGACTACCCGCTCCCATCATCAAGAAAAATAGGAGGGGGCAAATTCCACCAGATGTACTCCCCCAACGCCGTACGAAAGTAATATTACCAATGTATTGATTTCCAGGGCTTCTTATATCTGGAATCATCTTTGTTCCCTGTCCAAGTACCAGACATTTCTCACCACTTTTGGGGATTAGACGGATTTAGGTAGTACTGTTTTTAAGGTATCACTATTTAACAATCGTTTTAGTACTGGATGGTGATTGTGAAATAGAATTCAGTCGTTTACGATTACTAGTGAGATTTGCCTAATAATATCGAAATGGCTTCCTGAGGATTGCACAAAGCACTTTTTGAGCGCAGAAGCCATAGCTGAAACAGAGAGGGCAGCGAAGTGAATGTGACAACTGAAGCAATCGGAATCAAGTCGGATGGCAAAGAAATCATGACCTGCGATGAAGTTGCTGAGTATCTCAGGGTGCATGTCAGTTCGGTGAGGCGATGGAGTCGTAGTGGAAAACTCACAGCTTTCAAGGTGGGAGAACGTGGCGACTGGAGATACAGGCAGCAGGATGTCATGGCCTTCCTATATGATGGCAATGCAAGAGGTCAAGGACAGAGGGAGTTGATGAGGATGCTCGAAGCCTAACCCAAGGCTTTTACGATTGCCTGCGGAGCCACAGCAGGCTGAGAAGAAACAGTGGCATCAAACTGAGTAAGGAGGAAAAAGGATGTTGAAAAGACTTGCAAAGATGATGCGCAGGGACGAGAGAGGCATCACCGGCCTGGAGACGGCGATAATTCTAATCGCCTTCGTGGTCGTAGCCTCGGTATTTGCCTACACCGTGTTGTCGGCAGGTATCTTCTCGTCTCAAAAGGCC
>DATKWL010000306.1:0-7939 GCA_035529555.1 Dehalococcoidia bacterium
GTACTGGACCTCACTGACGACAGGGGTTCCTTCTGCGGCAAAATCCTCGCTGAACTCGGCGCAGACGTAATAAAAATTGAAAAGCCAGGGGGCGATCCCTCAAGAAATGTCGGGCCATTCTATAAAGACATACCCGACCCCAAGAAAAGCCTTTCCTGGTTCGCCTTCAACCTCAATAAGAGAGGCATCACCCTCAACATCGAGACCAGAGATGGTCAGGAGATTTTCAAAAGACTGGCTCAGAAAGCCGATTTCGTACTCGAGACCTTCAAACCGGGCTATCTGGACAAGCTGGGACTGGGCTATGATGACCTGAGCAAGGTCAATCCCAGAATTATTCTGACCTCTGTCACGCCTTTCGGGCAGACCGGTCCTTACAGCCTGTTCAACTCGCCCGACCTCATCAATATGTCCATGGCCGGGTATACCTTCATCTGCGGAGATTCCGACCGACCGCCCGTTCGGTTCAGCAGCGACCAGTCCTACATGCAGAGCAGCCTGCAGGCAACAGTGGGCTCGCTCATTGCTCATTATTACAGGGAGCAGACCGGAGAAGGACAGCATGTCGATGTCTCCATGCAGGAATCAATGATCTGGACACTATGCTACGCCCCACACGACTGGTACCTGCTCAAGCAGATAATCCACACTAGAGAGGGTAGCTTCTGGAAGAGACTCGGAGTCACCTACCGTCTTATCTATCCCTGCAAGGACGGCTATGTCTGCTATCGCCTGCTCATGGCACAGCCTGGTGCTGAGGTGATGAACGACCTCATAGCTTCGATGAACAAAGAGGGGCTGGGGGAAAATATGAAGGATATAAGCTGGACCACGCTCAGCTTTACCGAAGTACCACAGGAGAAAATCAACGAATGGGAAGCTGAGGTAGGCAAGTACTTCCTCCGGCACACAAAGCTGGAACTGCACGAGGAGGCGGTGAGACAAAGGAATGTGCTCCAGCCCGTAAACAACGCTAAGGACCTCTACGAATCGCCTCAGCTTGCATCCAGGGATTTCTGGGTTCAGGTGAGACATCCGGAGTTGCGGGAATCCATCACCTACCCCGGGTCCTATTTCAGGTCAACCGAGACTGCATGGCAAAAAGGAAAAAGAGCTCCCCTCATCGGTGAGCACAACGATGACATTTACATAAAGGAGCTGGGTTTCTCCAGAGACGTGCTCGCCATCCTGAAGAGAGAGAATGTCATCTAATCTGGGCGAAAGGGGAATCGAAATGACAAAGAAATACGCTCTGGAAGGGCTTAAGGTATTGGATTTCTCCTGGGTCTTCACCGGACCCATTGTTACTAAATATCTCGGAGACCACGGCGCTGAGGTGATTAAGATTGAGTCAGCCACCAGGCCCGATGGCACCAGGCTGATGACGCCGTTCAAGCCCGGCGCAATGGGCTTGAACGCCAGCGGCGTTTTCGCCAACTATAACTCCAGCAAGTACAGCATCAACATAAATTTGCGCGAGCCCCGCGGCAAGGAAGTGGTCAAGAAGCTGGTGCAGCGCGCCGACATCGTCCTCGAGACCTTCGGCCCCGGAGTCATGACCAAGCTGCAACTGGACTATGATGTAATGAAACAGGTGAAGTCTGACATCATCATGCTCAGCATGACCATGGTCGGCCAGACCGGGCCACATTCACAACAGCCTTCCTTCGGCCAGGTCTTGCAGGCGACAAATGGCTTCGTGCAGCTACTGGGATGGCCTGACAGGTCGCCTTCTCTGCCGGTGGCTGCCTACACTGACTACATCGCTCCCTGGTATGTGCTCATTGCATTGATGTCGGCCCTCGACTTCCGTCGCCGCACCGGCAAAGGACAATATATCGACCTGGCTATGCTGGAAGCAAGCGTGCACCTCGCGGCCCCCATGGTGATGGATTATGTGGTAAACGGCAATATCCAGGACCGCATGGGCAACCGCAACCCGGGCTACGCACCCCACGGCGTTTACCCCTGCAAGGGAGAGGAGAGATGGGTTGCCATAGCGGTAGCCACCGATGAGGAATGGCAAGCGTTATGTAAAACTATGGGCAACCCGGAATGGACTAAGTCAACCAAATTCGAGACGCTCTTGCACAGGACAGAACATCAGGATGAGTTGGACAAATTGATTGGGGAGTGGACAAAGAACCAGACTGCAGAAGAGGTGATGGCGAAGCTGCAGGCAGTTGGAGTGGCAGCTGGTGTGCTACAGACAGGCGAAGATTTGGTAGACAAAGACCCCCAGATAAAGCATCGGGAGCATTTCGTGGAGCTAGACCACGCCGAGATGGGCAAACACCTCACCGAACTTCCGCCCTTCAAGCTGCCCAAGACACCGGCGTATCCGCAGCGTCCTTTCCCCTCCTTCGGTGAACATACGGAGTACGTATGCAAAGACATTTTACACATGGGCGACGACGAGTTCGCCGAACTGATTGGCACAGGAGTGCTGGCCTAGAAACCATTTCATATCGTAAATATATTGAGGCACAAGCTAACCCTAATTGAAAAGGAGTTTGGGAAAATCTATTGCGCGCCACTTGACAAGCTATTGGAAGAACTATATACTGTTTTATTGCGAGCTATATATGACCATTAGAAACAACACAACATAATAGCGCGAAGTCTTTTGGCTGGTGTCTACTAAATGCGGCCTGAGTGACATCAGACCGCATTTAATGTTGAAAAAAGCACTTTAAAAACTGAATACTGAAAATGTTCTGTCTAGGGTTTATTGTAGGTCAAGCTATTAAGGGCGCACGGTGGATGCCTTGGCGCCAAGAGCCGATGAAGGGCGCGGCGAGACTGCGAAAAGCCTCGGTTAGCTGTCGGGCAAGCTTAGCCGGGGATTCCCGAATGGGGCAACCCATCCAGGTAAAACCTGGATACTCCTGGCTCAACACATAGGCCAGGTTGAGGTAAGTGGGGGAACTGAAACATCTAAGTACCCCGAGGAAAAGACAAACATTCCCTTAGTAGTGGCGAACGAACGGGGAACAGCCCAAACCCTGCTGACTCAGTGGCTTCGGGGCCTATGTCATCGGGGGGTTGTAAGACATGACGGGGAAGGGCTCGAAACCTTCCGTGAAGTTACAAACCGTAACCTTAGTCGAAGGTCTCTGGAACGAGCTACCATAGAGGGTGAAAGTCCTGTAGGCTAAAGGGGGAGGCTTCTAGTCATGTTCTTGAGTACCACGGGACACGAGGAATCTTGTGGGAATCCGGTGTGACCACACTCCAAGGCTAAATACTCTTGGCGACCGATAGTGAACAAGTACCGTGAGGGAAAGGTGAAAAGAACCCCGTGAGGGGAGTGAAAAGATCTGAAACCGTGTGCCTACAAGCAGTCAGAGTCCTGAGCAATCGGGATGATGGCGTGCCTATTGAAGAATGAGCCGACGAGTTAATCTCTGTGGCAAGGTTAAGTCGTTCAGCGACGAAGCCGTAGCGAAAGCGAGTTTGAATAGGGCGATTAGTCGCAGGGATTAGACGCGAAACCGGTTGAGCTACCCATGGCCAGGGTGAAGGTCGCCTAACAGCGACTGGAGGCCCGAACCTATTAGTGAGGCAAAACTACAGGATGAGCTGTGGGTAGGGGTGAAATGCCAACCGAAACCGGAGATAGCTCGTTCTCCCCGAAATGTATTGAGGTACAGCCTCGGGTGTTGAGTTGCGCAGGTAGGGCACTGGATGGGCTAGGGGGCAAATAAGCCTACCAAACTCAACCAAACCACGAATGGCGTAACTTAAAAGCCCGGGAGTGAGACAGTGGCGGATAAGCGTCATTGTCGAGAGGGAAACAGCCCAGACCATCAGCTAAGGTCCCTAAGTGTAGGCTAAGTGGTAAAGGATGTAGAATCGCTCAGACAGCCAGGATGTTGGCTTAGAGGCAGCCACCATTTAAAGAGTGCGTAACAGCTCACTGGTCGAGTGAATCTGCGCCGACAATCCAACGGGGCTAAGCCTACTACCGAAGCTATGGGCTCAATGCAAATTGAGCGGTAGGGGAGCGTTCCCTTGGCATAGAAGCTGCTGCGTAAGCAGTGGTGGAGCGAAGGGAAGTGAGAATGTCGGCATGAGTAGCGCAAGGCGTGTGTGAAACACGCCCACCGTAAGCCTTAGGTTTCCTACGCAAGGTTAATCCGCGTAGGGTTAGTCGGGCCTAAGCCGAGGGCGAAAGCCGTAGGCGATGGACAACTGGTCAATATTCCAGTACCGCTTATTCTTTGTAACCTGAGGGGGGACGCAGGAAGGTAGGCCGAGCGCACCCATTGGACATGGTGCGTCTCCAATTGTAGGCGTGAGCCGATAGGCAAATCCGTTGGCTCGTTAAGCTGAAGAGAGGGGAAAGTTGAGGGGCAACCCGATGCGATTTGGCTGAGCCTACGCTGCCCAGAAAAGCCTCGCAGCTGAAGAATGAGCGTCCGTACCGCAAACCGACTCTGGTAGGCGGGGATGAGAGTCCCAAGGTGTTCGAGAGAACCCTCGTTAAGGAACTCGGCAATCTAGCTCCGTAACTTCGGGAGAAGGAGCGCCTCGAAACGTGAGAGGACTAGTTGCTTGAGCGTTTTGAGGCCGCAGTGAACGGGCCCAAGCGACTGTTTAACAAAAACACAGGTCTCTGCTAAGGCGTAAGCCTACGTATAGGGGCCGACACCTGCCCAGTGCCGGAAGGTTAAGGGGATTTGTTATTCGCAAGAAGAAGCAGAGAACCGAAGCCCCGGTGAACGGCGGCCGTAACTATAACGGTCCTAAGGTAGCGAAGTCCCTTGTCGGGTAAGTTCCGACCCGCACGAATGGTGTAACGACTTGGGCGCTGTCTCAACGAGGGACTCGGCGAAATTGAAATACGGGTGAAGATGCCCGTTACCCGCGACTGGACAAAAAGACCCCGTGGAGCTTTACTATACCCTGGCATTGAATTGAGGCTTGGCATGTGTAGAATAGGTGGGAGGCTTTGAAGCCGGGGCGCTAGCTTCGGTGGAGCCGCCGTTGAAATACCACTCTTGTTAAGGTTCGGTTCTAACCGCTGTGCAAGCAGAGAGACAGTGTCAGGCGGGTAGTTTGACTGGGGCGGTCGCCTCCTAAAGAGTAACGGAGGCGTCCAAAGGTTCCCTCAGGGTGGATGGAAATCACCCATTGAGTGCATTGGCATAAGGGAGCTTGACTGTAAGACCAACAAGTCGAGCAGGGACGAAAGTCGGGCAAAGTGATCCTACGGCACCGTGTGGAAGGGCCGTGGCTTATCGGATAAAAGCTACCCCGGGGATAACAGGCTTATCTTGCCCAAGAGTTCATATCGACGGCAAGGTTTGGCACCTCGATGTCGGCTCGTCGCATCCTGGGGCTGGAAAAGGTCCCAAGGGTCCGGCTGTTCGCCGGTTAAAGCGGCACGCGAGCTGGGTTCAGACCGTCGTGAGACAGGTCGGTCTCTATCCGTCGTGGGCGTAGCAGATTTGAGGGGAGATCTCTCTAGTACGAGAGGACCGAGAGGTACAGACCTCTGGTGTACCAGTTGTTCTGCCAAGGGCATCGCTGGGTAGCCAAGTCTGGATCGGATAAGCGCTGAAAGCATCTCAAGTGCGAAGCCGACCCCAAGATGAGATCTGCCACCAGGTCAACTGGGTAAGACCGCAGCAAGACTAGCTGCTTGATAGGCGGCGTGTGTAAGCACAGTAATGTGTTGAGCTAAGCCGTACTAATGGTCGAGGGCTTGACCTACATTAAACCTTAGTCAGGACCAAATTTCAGTGTTCAGTATAATATAAGTAGCGGCGCGGGATGGAGCAGTGGAAGCTCGTCGGGCTCATAACCCGAAGGCCGTTGGTTCGAATCCAACTCCCGCTACCAGTTTTCGAAGCTAAAATGCCCTCATTATGTTAATAGCACTTGGGGGCATTTTCATTTTTGCTAACAAATTGCTAACAAGCGTTTTAAAAGCCCCATTTTTACGTTTGTAAATAACGAGGTCGTCAAAACGGGCTGCTGCGGCCTCTTGAAGTCCAGGGGTGACATGTCTATAGGTGTCCAGGGTTATTTGTGTGCTGACTTGAGACCGGGGACACCGTACACGCATCTAAGATGATACAACGAAGTCGTTTCCTGACGACTCACTAAGTACGAATTCGTACATATGTGTCATTTCCGGCAGGTCTCCGCTTTCTATATATTCTATTAAGAAAGTCCGGCTCTGTATATTTGATTCCCATTCTATTTGCTGATTCCATTAGATCTGTTTTCGGTTTTTTCTCTAGTTTTGACATTGTCATTATCATCAGGTATACGAATTCTCCGGCATGCCAGCATCGTGACAATCCATAATACATATATAAAATTGAATGTATTGACTCATGGCAACATATCCACAGATTATTCTGTCCTTTGTTGATTGATATTTTGTTTGCTCCAAAATCGAATCCAGGATATAGATATCCATTATTTGAGAAGGCTATCTCTGGTATTAACTCTTTGGGCATTTTATAAAGTGCACATATTTTCTTTATTGTCCTTTCACACTGCGCTTCTGTAAGGACTCTCGATTTTGAGAAATTCTTTCTCTCCCATCTATAAACCTTGGACCTTTGAGAATCTCGTACCTCTATCACTTTATCTCCACTCCGTTCCAATATATATCGACTGGCTGACTATATAAACCTCTTCGGCTCTGAACAGCCCATAATTATACCACAAGAGCTGCTGGTCTGATTTAATTGTACCCCCTCCGACACCTCTAGCAGGTCTGTTCTGTCACTCCTATCTTCCTGCTGGCCCCTTCTACATTTCCGCCTTGTCTCTTCTCTTTTTCCCTCGCGCCCGTTTGTCCCAATCGCTGAAGGCTTGCTTGATTATCCGGCGGGCTTCTCTCTCACCGACATACCTTCGTACCCTCAGTTGCTTCGCAAGAGCCTCCACAGCAGCCCAGTGACGCCCGGACTTCATAAGGTTCTTGGTGCGCTCCCAAAGCCAGTTTAGGCAAGCTCCCGTTTCGTCATCGCTGCCACACGTATTGCTGCAAAGTTCAAAAGCCTGGACTACATCAGGGTGATTGGTTCTATACCTCACTCGTCCTGTTCTCAAGCGCTCTGCTACCAGGCCGGCGAGGGACACCATCGCATATCTCTCGTATCGGTCACGCCCGGCTCTGGAACGCGCCACGTCAGGTTGAAAGTCGCGAAGTTTGGACGTCATGGTGTGGCCTGTTGAGTCCTCGTCCGGGATGATGGAAACATGGGTGAAACGCATTCTCATTACGGATGCAGCTACAGCGTGTCCCGCTTCATGATAGGAAATGCGCTCTCCGGGTAATAATCCAGCCATGTTCTTGCTCTCTATTATAACCGCGTTGGCGTTTTCTGTAATTTTATATGAGATTGTTTATCAATGGGAAGTCCAGAGGGGCGAAGCCCCTTTGGTGGGGGTCTGGGGGCACCCCCCAGCTTCTAAAGTCCCCCAAGAGTGGGGGATTTAGGGGGTTGAAAAAGAATTCATAAACAATCTCTTTTTATCTAACTTGCCACATTATACAAATCGCTGTAGAATATCTCAAACATAGCAATGGCTGACCGTGTCATATTAGGATAAAGGGAAATTAGCCGTTCCCTGAAAGGAGAAGCCTTGAAGAGATTATCAAAAGCTTTCTTTCTGGGTTCTTACCTCGGCGGTACCATTGCAATATGGATTATCGGATGGGTAATCTGGGCTTCTTTATGGATATCTTACGACTGGACATATTACAGTTCATATATCGACGTCGAAGAACCAGCATGGTGGTTTATCTTGCCTTTGCTGATTATTCCCATATCTATCTTTGTATTTGTAGTGGTTTGCGTCTTTATTCACAAGGCCTGGGCTTCTATACAGGACGGCCATGCACGGACAGGTCCCTGTAAGGCTCTGGGGTTCCTGTTCATTCCATTTTTCAATTTTTACTGGATATTTCAGG
>DATKWL010000307.1:0-3498 GCA_035529555.1 Dehalococcoidia bacterium
TTCGTGCTTAGAGTTTTGGCAGGTTGGAGGTAAGATGCCATTATTTGGCAAGAAAAAGCCCTCTTTCGAGGGCGGTGGACTGGTGCTGTTCATGGATGTCCACGACGCTATGGCAGCCGAGAAGGTGCTCAAGGCAACGGACTATGCCGTTAAGCTGGTAGCGCCACCTCCCGAATTGCGCCGTGGTTGCGATTTGGCTCTGGAGATAAACCTCGTGGAGCAGCCCGGCATCGAGCGCCTGCTGAAAGAGAAAGAGGCAGGCTATGTGACCATAAGCCCCATTAAGCCGGGTACCTCCGGAATTCTGGAGATTGTCAAGGTAACCGACTTCGGCGACTGGCTCATGGTCAAGGCAGCCAACATGAAGCTCTCCTTCGAGAAAAAGAGCGGCATTATCGTGAACACCTCGGGCGGGGGCTGTCCCGATATCCCGTATCTACACGCCGAGATGATAGGCAAACGGCTGGATGAAGCTCCCAGACCGAGAGACCTCGGTTTCACCCTCTGCGCCTTGATGCTGGACAGGGCGCTCGACGAATCACTGGCGCTATGGCGGGGAGGCAGCAAGAAATGATACTAATCGTAGGGACAATACCGAGCAAAGACCTGCCCCTTACCATAGGAAAGGCCATCCTCGACGGAGATTCTCTGCTGGTCAACGCACATCGCATACCCTGCACTCAGGGCACCGCTGCCATGATCAGCGCTGCCCTGCAGACCACGGAGTACCTGAAGATAGAGTCTCTGGAGGTTCTCCTCGTGGGTGACACAGGCAAGGGCAATGGCAGCCGTCAGATGTACGAATACCTCTCCGAAAACATCGCCAGACTCTCCCCGCAGGTGCTGGCTCTGCACTACTGCCTGCCCGACATGGCGTTGACGCGCCGGCTCTGCGAAGCTGTTAAGAAATGCGCTAAAAGACCCTTCATGATTGCCGACGCCGCCTCGATGTACGCCGCCAAGGCAGCGGGGCTGGCACAGGAGTTCGACATCTTCACGCCCGATGCCACCGAGATGGCTTTTCTTGCCGACCGCGAGGCGACCCATCCCGCCTACATCGCCAGACACCTCTTCGATACCGATGTAAAACAGACCCCCAAACTGGTAGCAACCGCTTACCAGCACAAAAACGCTGCCAGGCTGCTGCTGGTCAAGGGAGCCACCGACTACATAGTGCGCAACGGTGAGATATTGGCAACCGTCTCGGAGCCCGATGTGCCCACGCTGGAGCCCATAGGAGGCACGGGCGATACCATCACCGGCATGGTCTCCGCCTTCGTCTATGCGGGTCTGGAGCCGCACGAGGCTGCCATTATAGCCGCCAGAGCGAATCGTACGGCAGGGGAGCTGGCTCAGGCGACTCCTGCCACCAGGGTCTGGCAGATAATCCAGCAGTTTCCCGCTGTGTTTAAAGAAAACCTTTGTCAGTGGAGCGAAGTCTGTATAACAAGGTAGGGGCGAGGACCCTCGCCCGATTTCCTTACCCTCTAAGGAGGTTGAATAACTGTGATAGAAATTGATGTCCGGGGCTACTCCTGCCCCATTCCTGTAGTTAAAACTAAAAAGGCGATTGAAGAGCATCCCAACGAGCCGTTGACAGTGCTCGTTGAGACTGCAACTTCCAAGGAGAACGTATCGCGTCTGGCACAGAGCAAGGGCTATTCCGTGAAAACGGAGCCAGCCAAGGACGGCTTCCGGCTGATTCTCGACCCACCGAAAAAATAGCAGTCAGTTATCAGCATTCAGATTATATGTTAAACTGATAGCACCCGAGGGCGAGGGCACCTCGCCCCTACATTTACAGATACGAAGGGTGGTGAATCGGATGACAAACGCGAAAAGACCTCGTCTCACCGAGACCGTCCACGGTGCGGGTTGAGCCTGCAAGATAGGTCCGGGTGACCTGGCGAAGGCTATAGAGGGGCTACCTTTAATCTCAGACCCCAATCTTATCGTGGGCATGGAGCACGCTGAGGACGCCGGTGTATACAAACTGCGCGACAACCTGGCGATAATCCAGACCGTTGACTTCTTCACGCCCATTGTGGACGACCCCTATACCTTCGGCCAGATTGCGGCAGTCAACTCCCTGAGCGATGTCTATGCCAAAGGCGGCAGGCCGCTCACCGCCATGAACATCGTCTGCTTCCCCGTAAAGACGATGGATATATCCATTCTGAGGGAAATCCTGCTGGGGGGACTGGACAAGATGCGGGAGGCGGGCGTGGTGCTCGTGGGAGGTCACAGCGTGGAGGACGAGGAGCTGAAGTACGGCCTCTCCGTAACCGGCGTCATCCATCCCGACAGGGTTATCCTGAACCAGGGCGCTAAAGCGGGAGACAAACTCATCCTGACCAAGCCACTGGGCACGGGAATAATCAGCACCGCGCTCAAGGGCGGCGAGGCGAGCGAAGCGGCTGTTGCTAAGTCCGTAGGCAGCATGACCACTCTCAACAAGAAGGCATCCGAGCTGATGCTGACTGTGGATGTCCATGCCTGCACCGATGTCACGGGCTTCGGGCTGCTGGGCCATGCCTGCGAGATGATAGAGAGCACGAATGCAGGTATGGTGATTTACGCGGACAAAGTGCCCTACTTCCCCGAGGCTAAAGAGTACGCCGAGATGGGCATGGTGCCCGGCGGCACCACGCGCAACAGGGAATTCCGCACCAAGATGGTTAAGATAGACAAAAATGTTTCCAAGATTATGGTAGACATTTTGTTCGACCCCCAGACCTCCGGCGGTTTGTTGATGTCCGTCCCCGCCGCTAAAGCCGAACCCTTGCTGAAAAAGCTGCACCGCGCCGGCATCAAATCCGCCGCTATCATCGGCGAGGTAGTGGCAAAGCCCAAGGGTAGAATAGTGGTGAGGTAGGATAACACGGAGTATCACCTAATGTTAAAAAATCTACTCAGAAACTCAAGTATACAATTCGAAACCAATCTGAATCACATTACTACTACTTTCTAAAAATAGTTGCTATAAGGCTGCAATATGAACTTTTTATGTTAATATTGAACATCGTAAGAGAAGGTCATAAGCCATGATAGTTTACAGGAGGAGAAACTCGGTGTAAATGTCCAAATTTCCTTTATCCCAAGCGAAACAGCTACTGCAACAATCAAGGGCATTGCTTGCCCAAATTAGGGATGACATTGCATTAAAGCGTTTCGTAAGTAACGATCTTCGTATGAAGTCCTACAACGATTTAATCGATGCTGCTTCTCGTATCTTCTACGAAGACCCTATTTTAAATGGGCAGATGGTCATAATGCCTGATTCTGTACTGCAAACGTACATGCCAAATCGTGGTGGTTTCTTACCCATCACACAAATGCCTCCCGATCTACCATCACAACGTACAGAAGTGCATCTTAGTCGTCTAATTAACCGTATCGAGATACTATTGGGGGAGGAACCTGCACAACAATTAGATGAAAGAGACTTCTTATTTATAGATGATAAAAAGCTGAGAGAGGTTTTGAGGAGTGATTTCA
>DATKWL010000308.1:0-3060 GCA_035529555.1 Dehalococcoidia bacterium
TTTGTCTAGTTTTCCTTTGTGGCAACATCGCTGGGCACATCGCCAGATGGTGATGCCTTACCTCCACCCTGTGATGGCCCACCCATAAACACGGGACGGCCTTCGATGGTAACGAAGCTGCCGGACTTCGTCCCAATCTCAATCGTAAACGGCGCCCATTCACTCGCGTGCTGGATACATAACTCGCAGTTCACCTTCCCCGTATTTATTAACCAGTAACACTCCCAGGTATTGCCCTTTTTCCGAAAGTCCCAGTTGCAGCCACAGCGGGTCAGGCCCAAACAATTATGAGAAATAAGTCCTCTCGTTATCACAAAGGACGAATCATCCTCAACTACTAGGCACTTAACAGTACCATGCATTGGCTCTCTTTTTAACGATATGATTTCAGCGTCATAGACCAGTTTGTATTCTCCACCGTGATTGAATAGTAAACGCTCTATTTGTCTCTTTACATCTTGGGGATTATTTCTTATTTCGGGACCAGGAAACCTTATAACGTCATAGCCTCCATCTGATAATCTTCTGTCGCGCTTTTCATCCTTTTCCTTAGCCCCCGGTAAACTATGCCAGTATATTCCATCAGCCTCGATTATCAATCCATATTCAGGCAGCAGAAAATCAGGCCTTGCTCCACATATCCATTTCTGTTTATCATATTTCACACCGAGATCAATCAATATACGTTCTATTACGAGCTCGATGTCTGTATCTCTGAATTTGACCTTCTTGAGATTTTCAATGCTTACTTGACGCATACGATCGTAATTATTGGCCCATTGTTTTTTAGCGGCCTCTGATAATCTTTGCCTAGTTGCTGGATTTTTCATGGCGCTGGCATGGGCTTCTGCGCGCTTCTTCTTATATTGAGGATTCCTCCATAATTCTATTACTGATTCCGAAATTCTTTGTCTTATACCCTTTGCTTGCTCTCCATAGCGTTCTCCGAACGTTGCGCCAAGTGCCCTTTGGCCCTCACTTATTCGCAGTCTTATTTCCTTGGCTCTTTCATTTCCTACCTTTTCTACTAATGTTCTTCTGTGTAGTGCCCTTAATCGTTCGGCATCCCCTTCACTGTAAATTTCCTCATATGTTTTATTTCTTGTGCGTTCACCGCGCATTCTCTTGAGTTCAGCAGCCTTGCTATCACCAAACCTCTCTTCATATGTTCTTCCTGTCATACATGTGCTTATCTTCCTTTTTATCTCTGATGCTTTTCTATCTCCATATAGTTCCTCATATGTCTTCCCGCGCCTGTGTTCACTTAGCGGTATTAATCCTAATTGGGCATGCTCACTGCGTATCTCGCTAACCCTCTCTGATCCTACTCGTTCTCGCCAGCGACTTAGCGAATCTTTTCCATCAGCTACAAGTTCTCTGGTCCTTTCGTTTGCCGCTTCTGTATGTATCAGTGTCTTATTACAACAACTCACTGAACAGAACATCGTGTTACGGTTATCAAGTGCTATAATATTGTCGCAATCTTCGCACTGACACACTAGACCGATGCGCCCCAGCTTATCACCTGCGCTTAGAGAATCAGCCCTCATCCATCCTTTTTCCGTCAAAAACATATGATCGGGAGTTACCGCACACTTGACAGAGTCTTTAAAGAACTTTACCTCAAGTTGAACGGCAAGTATATCCTCTTCAACAGGAATAGAAGTTAGACTCAATACTCTCCTATAGCGTCCTTGGTGCGTTAGGACATTATCGCCCACCTTCACTGAGCTTAACCTAATGGCCCCATGTTCCAAAGTTGGAACTCTAACCCTGTCACTCCAGAAGAAACAACTTGTGCCATCACCCGGAAAGGCCGGCAAATCATCAGACACGATGCCACGAGCGTGAGCCCCAGCACGATTGAATGCCTCACGAGCTGAGAGAATATACATCTCTGAGCGCGAGGCTATCATTTTCTCTGACAGTTCACCTGCTGCGATCTCAGCCGCGAACCCATCCAGGTGCTTGTATTGCTCTGCTATCATTCCGCCGACAGAGCCCCAGTCAGCCTGGGTCATCGCGTCACGCCCACCCCGGCCAAGCAGGTACTGTCGCACATACTCAGCCTTGATACGTGCCCGCATCTCAGTCTCCCAGGCACCAACAGATCCGCCCTCGGTCAAGCCCATTGCAAGTTCTCGTACTTGTCCCGCAAATGCATCTATATTGGCATCCGACCATCGCCACACATCCTTCTTGGTAGCAAAACGGCCAGTGTCGTCGTCGCGGTATCTGTTGGTGTCTGGGTAGTAGGTCCAGGTCATCTAAATGCTATTATGCTCTCGCAATGCGGTAGGGCATTGATGTTCTATCACATCTTCTGGTAGATGAGACATCTCGTATTGCCTCAGCCATCTTTCAAATTGCCGTAATGTGAATATGAAAAACACCGTTCCATTTCCAGATGTCCAGTCTCCAGAGTAATCTTTGCCATCCCACAAGATCTGTCGTGGTGGCATCAGTTTATCTACTATATCGATCGGAACCAGAATCTTATCCCTGGGCGGTAGCATGCTCCTCCCTTGTTAGATATATGTCAAAGCTGATATTAACGTCATTGAATGAACATGATACACTGACGTGGTCTGGAATCTCTGTTCTTTCTTGAACAAATCCAGTGATCACAGAAATGACATCATGGCATAGGTCTGCTACAGCATTACTCATCCCACTGTTTTCTTCTGGCATTAGCTTCCTCCCATAACAATCGGTAGATATATGAGCCATTCCTGCATTTCTATCAAGCCTTCTAATGTTTCGACTAACCACCAGTCGCCATCTGCTATACCGCTCGGCACATAGGTGCATACCGTCGGGCACCGGTCCGTCGGGCACCACTCCGGCACCCAGCAGGCCCGCACCCACAGGTCGGCGGTTCCATCGAATGTCAGCGGCACGACGAAAGGTACCGCGCCGTCGAACTGTCCCGTCGGTGAGAATTCATCCGTCATCGTCACCACCGGCGTCAAGCCATTCTCGATTGTGCCTGCCAGTATCGGCGCGTCGTCTTGCACCAGCCGCCACTCACTCGCCAGCGTATACGTTGGCGGTATCAGC
>DATKWL010000309.1:0-3627 GCA_035529555.1 Dehalococcoidia bacterium
GGAGGAACTGATCTTCCTGGGCAGGATGGTAGATGAGCAGAAGGACTACGGAGATAAGATTGCCGATGAGATCGACAGTGAGATCAGTGTCCTGATAAACAACGCCTATGACGGGGCGAGGGACATACTGACTAAGAACAAGGCTAAGTTAGTTCAGATTGCGCAGCGCTTGATAGTTGAAGAAACGCTGGAGGGTGAAAAACTCGAGGCGCTGTTCAAAGAACTCGTGCCTTCATCGGACCAGGCAGCCAATTCTCCTGCTTCACGTGAGGCTCAACCACAGCCCGATGCCGCAAAAGGCGACTCAATTGGCAAGGGCGCTATCAATTAAGAAAGACTTCAACTCTCAGCTTTTAGCTTATATTCTCCGATTAGGATAAGGGCGAAGCATCGCTTCGCCCTTACAATTTGCAGCAGTGTGGTGGCTCTGTTCGGGTCACGAAGTTGGCAGCTCAAATGATGAAGGACTGGTGCTCATATCTGATGACTGCATGACAAAAAGGGTTAATCCTTTTACCTCGGAAATTATCACTTCAACCTCTGTATCAATGTCTCCGGATATCGAGCGCGCCCGCCAAAGCTCGCTACCCGCTCGCACGTATCCCACCGGAGATAACGGCGTGGTGGTTATGCATCTGACACCAACCAGCGCCTCAGGGCCGGCGACAGGTGTTCTGCCGATGACCTTTTTCCCCATCCTGTAAGCGAAGTATGACCAGGCAGCCCACGCCAGCGACAGTACTACAACGAGCCATACGGGAATACCTATCCCGAAACGGGGCAGCACCGCGAGCAGGACGATTACCAGTATGGCTTGTTCAACAATAGTGGTAACCAAGCTGTAGAGCGCGAACGACCTCTTAGTTCTACCGGGCATCATAGACTAAAGGGTAGCCGATGAACGACGTGAAGTCAAAGAGAAAGTAGGCCGCTTTCTCTTTGGACACCTGTTAGCACTCAGTGACACCTCTTAAATTGTTATCTAGCCGCTTTCCTCGTGTTCCTGGCGCTCCCAGATTGGCCGCGTGAAGTGCTGCAGGTACTCTTTCCGTATCTCGTCGCCTATTTGCTTAAGCTGCTTCTCGGTGCTCTTGGCAAGCTCACCCAGCTCAGCCATGTCTATGTTCAGACCAAGAAGATTAATCAGGATTTCGAGAACAGCCTTGGAGGAGCGCGGGTTTGCCAGCTTGGCTGCGTATTTCACTGTCTCGCCCAGCAGACAGATGCCCTCCATATTTCTTTCCTTGGCAGCGCCGAGCAAAAGGCCGTTCAGTCCGGCTACATAGAAATCGCCCGCTGGAACCACCTTGTTCCTCTTTAACTCGTCGACTAACTCCGCTGAGGTAGCTGCGCCCAGCACCCTTGGCTCATCGGGGTGATGTTCTGTAATAGCGGCGGCCAGGGTATATACTCTTTTCACTCCGAAGCTCTCTGCTACGTCCAGCACCCTGCCTACGTATTCGTATGCCCCGGTGGTTGGCTGTGACTCCGAGAGGAAGATTATCAAATCGTTTGCCTTGCTCCTGTTGCCTTTCCAATAATAGAAGACGCTCTGGGGGAATTCCGGCATCTCGATGATGTTGTCTTTAATGAAGACGCCGCCCAACTCGAAGAAACCCGAGGGGTCAAGGTCTCCGAGCACCTTGGCTTTGAGCTTATCCTTGAGATATGTTGCTGCAAGCAAAGCCACATTGCCCACTCCGGGCCAGGCTGCAACCAGATGGGGGTTGACCAGCTTGGGTTTTCGGGGTACTTTAACCTGTGCCATTTGTCCTCCCTGTATATCATCTTATCATATGCAGTCTATTTCCCAATGCAGAACTTGCTGAAGATGGTCTCCAGCAAATCCTCGGTAACAGTCTCCCCTGTTATCTCCCCCAGCGCATTCAATACTGCGGTGAGGTCGATGGTTACGAAATCGTCGGGCAGCTTTTCTGCGACTGATGCTCTTGCCAGCGCCAGATGACGGCTTGCCTTCTGCAGCGCCTCCTTATGGCGTGGGTTGGTCACCAGCAGGGCATCGGAAGTGACCACTTTACCACCCAGCACGGAGTTCACCATAGCGGTCTCAAGCTCAGCGAGCCCTTCTCCCGTTAAAGCTGAGGTCGAGACCTGCAACCAGGGCAATCCATCCAGCTCAGCATGGGCTGGCAGGTCGCATTTATTGGCCACCACCAGCGCAGTTTTATCGGCGAGCAGGTTGACCAATTCGCTATCAGTTTGCGTCAATGGCTCACTGGCGTCGATGACGAACAGAACGAAGTCAGCTTGCTCGATGGCTTTTCTGCTGCGCTCCACTGCCATTTCATCTATCACATTATTGCTCCTAATGATACCAGCAGTGTCAACCAGGATGAAGGGCATCCCTCTTATATTAACCGTCTCCTCGAGCGTATCGCGGGTGGTGCCGGGGATGGGCGTTACGATGGCGCGGCTCTGACGCAGCAGGCGGTTCAACAAACTCGACTTCCCCACATTGGGACGTCCCACGATGGCCGTTCTCACGCCCTGTCTGTAGACTATGCCGGCATCGGCATTGGCAATCAGGCCCTTCAGGGTCTCCTGTGCCATATCTAAAGGCTTGATGACGTCTTGCTCCTCAACCTCGTCCTCGGGGAAGTCGATGCGCGCCGTGAGATAGGCGAGGATATCCATCAGGCTGCGGCGTAGCTCTTTGATGGGCTCCGAGAGCTTGCCGCCCAGCCCCTGCACGGCAAGGCGGAGACTGGCCTGTGTTTTGGCTTGAATCACATCGAGGACTGACTCCGCCTGCACTAAATCAATCCTGCCGTTGAGGAATGCCCTCAGGGTGAACTCGCCGGGGTTAGCCAGTCTGGCACCGTGGTGCAGACACAGCCCCAGGATGCGCTGCAAAGGGAGAGGGCCCCCATGGCAGTCTATCTCGACAATATCCTCCCTGGTATAAGTGTGGGGCGCTTTCATGTAGGCTGCCAGCACCTCATCCACGACCTCACCGGAGTCGGGGTCGATAATATGACCATAGACGAGTCGGCGGTGTTGAAGTTGTCTGGAGAACAGCTTCCTGGCGATGGATAGGGCGTCCTTCCCGCTCAACCTCACAATCCCGATGCCGCCCTCGCCGAGGGAGGTGGATATAGCAGCGATAGTGTCCTGATACATAGCCAGATGAGTATAATACATCTTTCGTTCAGTCCCAGCAAGAGAAGAGGCAAGTTCTTGACACAGATAATATTTGTTGGTATCATAATATCGTAAACCGATATCATAAAACGATATTAAGGACTTTGCATGATTAAGGACTTCTTTCTGGGCTTTATAAAAATACACATCCTCTATCATGCCTCCAAAGCGCCTATATACGGGCTGGAGATTCTGGAGGAACTGGGCAGGCACGGATATAAGCTGAGCCCGGGCACACTCTATCCCACTTTGCATCGCCTGGAGAGAGAAGGCTATCTCTCTGTGGAGAAGAAGGTTGTGGATGGCAAGGCGCGTAAATACTACACCACAACAAAGCGGGGGCGAACTGTGCTGGGCGAATCCAGAAGGAAAATCGCCGAGCTGGTAGAGGAAGTGCTGCTGGATAAATAGAACATGGAGCAAACCGGCGAGAAAAAGGTTCTCGGCGTTAGCCGCAATGTCTTC
>DATKWL010000310.1:0-3335 GCA_035529555.1 Dehalococcoidia bacterium
TATACTTTCGTTACGGGGTGTAGCGCAGATGGTTAGCGCGCAGCGTTTGGGACGCTGAGGTCGGAGGTTCAAGTCCTCTCACCCCGACCATAGATACAGGCAATCGCTTAACATGAAGCGGTATAATCATCACAGCGTAGACGAGAAATAAGGTATATGAATAAGTCAGTTGGCAAGCACGAAATACTTATATTAGGCCGGAGAGAGACCGAACAACTTCTAACCGTTGTAGAAGCGATAGCAGCGGTCGAACGTGCTTTCAAACTTAAGGCTCAAAAGAAAGCTATTATGCCACCTAAATTATATTTGGATATGCCAGAATTTGCGGGCGACTTTAGAGCTATGCCTGCCTATATTGATGGAATTGCTGGTTTAAAATGGACTAGCGGGTATCCAAATAACCACAGGTACAATCTACCAACAGTAATGGCGACGATTATCTTGTGTGATCCCAAGACAGGCCGTCCTCTTGCTATCATGAATGGTGAATACGTTACGAGCATAAGGACAGGAGCAGCCGGTGCTGTCGCTGTCAAGTACTTAGCAAGGAGTGATTCATCTGTTATCGGAATGATAGGGGCTGGCATGCAGGCCAGAACACAACTGCTTGCCATCAGTGAAGTGTTGCCCGGCATTAAGGAAGTAAAGGTATTTGACCAGCGTAGACAGGTCAGTCAGAGATACGCTCAGTCGATGGCTACAGAATTAGGGATAAACATACGTCCGGTTGACACTATCGAGGCCGCTACAGACGCTGATATTGTGGTTACGACTACTCCTTCAAGAGAACCGGTTGTTAAGAAGCATCATATCAAGCCAGGAACCCATATTAATGCTATTGGGGCGGATGCTAAGGGGAAACAGGAGCTTGAGTCAAGTCTGTTGGTAAGCGCAAAGGTTGTAATTGACGACATCGAGCAGGCATCTCATAGCGGTGAAATCAATGTTCCGTTATCGGAAGGCCAGCTTAGAATCGAGCAGATATATGGAACCATAGGAGAGATAGCCGCAAACATAAAGAATGGCCGCGAAAACGACGATGAGGTGACCATTTTCGATTCAACTGGGTTAGCCATTCAGGATTTGGCTTGCGCTAAACTTATATACGAAAAGGCTAGGAAGAGCAATGCCCCCGTTTTCACATTTTTCGGCCCGGATTGAATAGAGTGGAACTGCTCAACATGGTTGATGCACTCCAAACAATTACCCAAATATTAAATCAAAAACCATAATCGCAGCATCCAAAGAAGGACTAGCGCAAGTCGTGAAAGAAGGCATCATATACCCAAAATAGTGTTGAGCATAAGGATTACATCATGCTAAATTGTTCAAAGCTAATGACACTCACGATAGGTAACAAGCAATGAGCCTGGTGCATGCTCTATTGTTACATCAATTCCCGCGGCAAGTGCTTCTCCTGTAAAAGTCTGCTTATTGCCAGTATCCTCGAAGTTGAGTTCGTAACAGCCCGATGGTAAAAGACCTCTCAACTCGAGACGAGCAGTCAAATCGGAGCTGTTTAGACGGCGAAAGGCCAGGAACATCCCCTGCCCTAGATCCTCACGGTGGAACTGATAAGCCATCCAGACGTCATCGCCGATGCTGTAAGGTGTGAGGGGGTAAAAGTCGCCATAGAAGAAGGGGCGTAGCTGCTTAAACTCGGCGATACGACGCTGGGCCTGCTCCACTGGAAAATCGGGACTGTAAAGGTTCCAACCGAAGTGAATAGCACTGTTTATAAAACTGCGGAAGGTATAGGCGTCTAGAGCACGAGTGCCGGCACCGCTGAGTGGCAGATAGAAGTTGAGTCCGTAGGTGTGCGATTGAGAACCGTTGGGCTCGTTGACGTAATCCGAGCGGGTGAGGGGGATACTCCGAGAGGTAGTCTCTAAGTCAAGACGACGCCCTCCGCTGGCACAGTTGTCGATTATCAAACCGGGGTGTCTGGCTAAAAGCTCGTCCCAGAAGGCATACAAACCTTCGATGTGGCGAATCTCGGTAATACCCTGCCGGTCAGGTTCGTCTGTGGCACGCCAGTAGGGTAGGGGGTTCATGTTGAAATCCTGACGATAGATACTGATTCCCTCGCTTTCGATCATGCCTGAGATATGCTCGCTGAGCCAGCGACGGGCTTCTGGATTGCCCAGGTTGAGTAACCCGTTTGGGCTGTCGGACAATTTCAGAATCCACTCGGGGTGTTCCCGGTCAAGCCAGGTATCCTGATAGACCCGCTCCGGCTCAAACCAGAGGAGAAATCTCATCCCTAGCTCTTTGACAGCATTCGAAACCGGCCTCAGTCCGTTAGGAAAACCGTCCTTCCTGACGAACCAATTGCCCACCCCGTTTGGCCAGTAGCCTTCAAACCAGCCGGCGTCAATCCAGAAATATTCGGCATCGAGGCCCAGCTGGTGATAACGTTCGGCGAAGGCAACCTGGTTGTATTCTGTGGCATCGTTGAACTCTATACCCTTGTTGGACCTGTCAAAAAACCGAGGAGGGCCGGCACAGGCGAGAGGTGCCACCACAGGCTCGCCACCCTTCTGCGGGGTATGATGCAGCAGGATGAAGCGGCGAAGCATATTGTGGCCTCGCATCTTGTCATCACCCTGCCAGAAGAGAAGAAGAATGCGAGGAGTGCGGATTTGCTCATCCGGGTGAAGCAAAAGATGCGTTAGCTCCATCCCAGCACACACCGTTAATGCAGTACCACCATCCCTGAGAAGCTCAGCCGCCCATTGTCCCGACCAGCCAATACCTACCATAACGCCTTCGCCCGGTGCCTCGATATTGAAAAACGGGAACGCAGTAGTGTTGGAGGAGCGTCCTCCAACCGGGGCGAGCCGAATCCTCGACCTGGGTGGCATGGGATTGTCAATCGGCGCGAAATCCATCCTTGTCGCCGAGCTACCCTCAGCGCGATGTAGGACAAATTCGCCATCCTCCTTGCGAATAAAGGGGGTATCAAGCGCCTGTACATCTTCGATAATAAGCGTGTCGTCCGTGCCACTGTTTTTGAACGTTATCAACCATTCAATCGCTGGGAAGTCCAGAAACTCCTCACATTTACAACACACTTGAAGGCCTGTCTGCGGATCAGTGTAGGTGAAAAGATGCTCTGTTTTTGTATCGTCTAGTCGCTTTGTCTCTTGACTGAATTGCCAATCTTTGAGAAATTGAGACGAAGGTTTGCCATCATATATGAACGAAAATGGGGGAACAGCGCCGGGCGCAAAATGAGCCGATAAAAACGCCTCTACCTTTTCCCGTTCCTCTTCACATTGTAAAGGTATAACTGACATGACTGTTTCTCCTTCCTAGAATTTAAAAAAGAATCA
>DATKWL010000311.1:0-11138 GCA_035529555.1 Dehalococcoidia bacterium
AGCCGGGTGCCGCTATGGAAACCTTTGCTATTTCTTCAGCCTCGCCGATAAGACCTGCTATGGTCTGAGCTATGGTCATGGGGTTCATTTTCGCAACCTTGGCGAGCCTCAAGGGCAGGCTGGAGGCGTAGTCGCCATGCCCGGGATTCTGAGGATGCTCCGGAGAGATTTCAGGCAGGGCTATTTGAGGCAGCAGTCCCTCTACCTGAGCAGCTTTGGCTGCCTGTTCCAGAATTCGGGCGATTTTATATTTAAGCATGCTAGCTTAGCACCCCTTCCGTGTTCCATAATCTGCCGACCTCTTTGGCCAGCAATCTGTGTTCGGGTTTTTGCAGATACGGGTCAGCGTTAAAAAGTTGAATTGCCTCCCTGCGGGCAAGCTCCAGAAGCTCGACATCGGAAAGCCGCGCCATTTTCAGGTCCGGGAGGCCGCTCTGCCGTGTGCCGAAGAACTCCCCGGGACCTCTGAGCTTCAAGTCCTCCTCGGCAAGCTTGAAGCCGTTCCGTATGCGCTCGAGTAAGGAAAGGCGCTCTTTTGCTTCGCTGGAGGCTGTCTCAGCCAGAAGCAAACAGTAGCTTTGATACTGTCCTCTGCCCACTCTGCCCCGGAACTGGTGTAACTGCGCCAGACCGAAGCGGTCCGCGCCCTCTATAAGCATAACCGTGGCGTTGGGGACATCGACACCCACCTCCACCACGGGCGTCGATACCAGTATATCAAGCTCGCCATTGCGGAAGCGCCGCATTACCGCCTCTTTCTCAACGCCATTGAGGCGACCGTGAAGCAGCCCCAGGCGCAGGTCGGGGAAGACTTCTTGAGACAGGCGCTCGTATTCGGTGATGGCTGCCTTGGTCTCGATGGCCTCCGATTCCTCGATTAAGGGACAGATGATGAACGCCTGACGTCCCTCGGTAATCTGCTTGCGGATGAAATCGTAGGCCCTCTGTCGCTGCTCGGGGCTGAGGAACTTGGTTTTAATCTCAATCCTGCCCGGAGGAAGCTCGTCCAGTATCGAGAGGTCGAGGTCGCCGTAAACGGTGAGCGCCAGGGTGCGGGGTATAGGGGTGGCGCTCATCACCAGCACATGGGGACTGGTGCCTTTGGAGCGCAGTTCGGAACGCTGCATCACGCCGAAGCGGTGCTGCTCGTCCACCACGCAAAGCCCCATTTGTTTGAACTCCACGCCTTTTTGTACCAGGGCGTGGGTGCCGATAACGATGTCCAAATCACCAGCAGCAATACGCTCCTGAATCTCCCGTTTGACGCTATCCTTGAGGCTGCCGGTGAGCAGACCTGCTTTCAGGGGTCGGGGCGACAGCGCAGGATAGCTGCGGATCGGCCTGTCGCCCTCTACGGCATCGGTTGCTCTATTAAGCAAGCCGCAGATGGTATCGAAATGCTGCTCTGCCAGTATCTCCGTCGGCGCCATGAGCGCAGCCTGATAACCGTTGGCTACCGAGAGCAGCATCGCTGCCGTGGCTACCACTGTCTTGCCGCTGCCGACCTCGCCTTGAAGCAGACGACTCATCGGTTTGGGTTTGCTGAGGTCGCTGTGAATCTCGGTGAAGGCTCGTCTCTGAGCCGCTGTCAGGGTGTACGGAAGGGAATTGAAGAAAGGCTCGAGACAGCTACCGTCTATATTGAAGGCGTTGCTTTCCTGTCCTTCCTGCCAATCGCGTTTCTTTGATAAAACTCCTAGCTGGATGAGGAACAACTCATCGAAAGCCAGCCGCCTTCTCGCCTGGTCTTTGTAAAGCTCGCTGTCGGGGAAGTGCGCCTGCCCGATAGCATCGGGAAGCGGGAGCAGCCTCGCCTTTTCCATTACCTGTTCGGGTAGGAAGTCGGGGAGTTCGGGCAGCCAGCGGTCGAGGGTTCCCTTGACCAGTTTCCTCACCTGTCGCGGGAAAAGGCCGGCGGTCAGGGGATACACTGGAACCAGTCTCCCGGTATGAATCAGGTCGTCAGACTCCATAAGCTCCCATTCGGGGGCTTCAAATACCTTCTTGCCGCGGAAAAGCCCCACCCTGCCGCTGATAACGATGCGGCTGTTGGTGGGCAGCCTCTTGGCGAGGTAGGGCTGGTTGAACCAGACCACCCTGATATTGCCCGATTCATCGCCCACTATGGCCTCTGTGGACCGTCTCCCGTGAGCGGTATACTTTGCTGTAGCCTCCCAGATGTTAGCTACGATGGTCTGCTCAACGTCTACCTCAAGCTGGGAGATGAGCTTTCTGTGGCTGTAATCTACATGGCGTCGGGGGAAGAGGTAGAGTATATCGCGTACGGTCTTTACGCCGAGCCTGGCGAATTTTGCTGCCAGACCCGAGTTTATGCCCTTGATTGAAGTTGTAGAAGATTCCAGAAATTGTGCGCTCTTATCTGTGACCTTGATAGGTCTGGATTTCGGTCTGCTGATAATAGGCTGGGGCGGAGGCGGAGACTGTGGTTTCTCTGGCTCCAGCTCTTTAAGTACGCCGCTTACCCATACCTCGCGTGACGTTATGTCAAGATAGGAATAGTTTTGTGCCAGCAGTTTTGCGAGTCTGTTATCTGTGGGGGTAAGGTTGCGCAGTAATCTGTCCAGGCCTCCAGCTACTGCCTTGTTGCTATAACCTTTGGCCTGCTCCAGTTCCAGAATCTTGCGCAGTTTTTCAAGAGTTAGATTCAAAATATCTCTCGCATTGTATATCAACCGGGGGCAGCTTGAATCGATATCTTAGTCGAAGGAGGGCCAGCTCATTCTACCGAGATAATGTAATTATAGTGCGGTTGCCCACCTGCAACCACTTCTACTTCCAGAGAGGGGTATTTCGCCCTGATTGACTCCCCCAGGTGTTCGGCTTCGGCTTGCTCTGTGTCTGCCCCGTAGTAGATAGTGACCAGCCCGCTCTGTTCACTGACCATTCTGCCCAGCAGCTTGTAAACAACTCGTGGCATGTTGCTGCCGGCGACCACCAGCTCACCATCGAGGAATGCAATGGCTTGCCCCTTTTTCACCTCCAGGCCGTCGACGCTCATCGACCTGACGGCGGTGGTGATCTCTCCGCTGCGAACTGCCGATAGCGCTGCATCCATGCTGGATACATTTGTCTCCAAGTCAGCTTCATAATTGAAGATCAGAAGTGCTGCTATGCCTTGCGGGATGGTCTCCGAGGGCACTACTACAACCTTCTTGCGGGTCAGCTCTTGAACCTGGTTCGCGGCCATCACAACGTTGGCGTTATTGGGCAGGATTATGACTTTGTCTGAATGAGCCGCCTCTACAGCCTTGAGCAAATCTTGAACGCTGGGATTCATAGTCTCGCCACCCGGGACGACGATGGTCGCACCAACGCTGTAGAATACCTGGATAAGCCCTTCGCCTGAGGCCACAGCTACGGTGGAGACATTGCCTATACCGGGCTGCTGCTTGGCAGCAAGAAAGTCCTGGTGCTGGTCGTCCATATTCTCCACTTTTACTTGCTTCAGAATACCCAGCGAGGTTGCATAACTCAGGGCTGAGCCGGGGTCGAAGGTGTGGACATGTGCTCTTACCATGGACTCATCGCCGACTACCAGAACAGACTCGCCAAGTTTGAGCAGCTTTTCTCTGATGGCCTCTGCATTAAGACCGCTGCCGTGAAGTAGAAACTCAGTGCAATAACCGTACTGTTTGTCTCCCATAGCCTTCTGAGCAACGGGGGTTGCAGTCGCTGTAGCCGTTGCAGTTGCAGGTCCGTCTTCGTCTTTCTCTCCCCGCAGGTAATGCAGAGCGCCTTCGAGCACTACATAGAGACCCTGACCTCCTGCATCCACCACTCCGGCCTGCCTGAGCACGGGAAGCAGGCTGGGAGTTCTTGCTACGGAGGCTCTGGCCTCTTCGACGACTGCTTCCATGACTGCCAGCACATCTATGTTTTGCTGAGAACTGCGGGCTCTGGCTGCCTCTGCTGCCTCACGGATTACAGTGAGAATTGTGCCCTCCACCGGCTTGGTTACACCTCTATATGCGTAGCTTGCTGATTCCGCTAAAGCGGCAGCCAAATCTTTTCCGCTGAAGGAGGGTTTGCCATCCAGCCCCTGTGCCAGTCCGCGAAATATCTGGGACAGAATAACTCCGCTGTTACCGCGTGCCCCCATAAGGGAACCCTTGGCCATAGCCTGTGCTACAGCCCCGGCATTGCCGTCGGCGCAGCGGCTGGCTTCATCAATAGCGGCACGCATGGTCAGGAGCATATTGATGCCGGTGTCGCCATCGGGGACGGGGAAGACGTTGAGTGCGTTGATAGCCTGAGCATTGCGCTCCAGCCAGCGGGTAGCTGCGCTGAACATGCCGTTTAGAGCATGTCCATCGCATGGAGTCAAAGTTTTAGCAACTGATTCCATTCCAGTTTTGTGGTCTCCTTGATTTGTAACCAAAACGCATACCCAAACGGCTAATCTGCAATTTGCTTGCCAGATTGCCTTGCTTATGTTATATTTTTAAGTTGAATTCTACAAGAAAATGATGTCCTAGTCAAAAAGGAGAAGGCGTTGAAGTGTGAGTTGTGTGGTAAAGAGCCGATGGTCGGAGATAATGTTTCCCACTCCAAGCGCCATACCGCAAGGCGCTGGATGCCTAACATTACCAAGGCCACTGTCGTGATAGATGGCAAGAAGAAACGGGCTAACATCTGCACTAGATGTCTGCGTACCCAGCATAAGGTTACCGGTTAACCTCCATTTAACTGGTTTCAAGATTGCGTAGGCTCTTCTTGATTCTCCCAATCGACTGAGCTACGCTTTCTTTTTTGTTAAACACAGCGGCGCCGGCTACCAGCACTCGCGCACCTGCTCTGACCACCCGCGGCGCTATCTCTGCATTGATACCGCCATCTACCTCAAGCTCTGCAGATAATTTCAGTTCATCAAGCCTGCGCCTGAGGCGGGCTATTTTATCCACCGAACTCTCGATGAATTGCTGTCCCCCGAAGCCGGGGTTCACCGACATTACCAGCACGAGGTCGACATAAGGCAGTATCTCATCAATTGCGCTCAAGGGCGTGCTCGGATTCAGGGACACGCCCGTTTTGCATTTCAGTTCCTTTATCGATTCTACCACCCTGTGGAGATGATTGCATGCCTCGACATGCACTGTAATGATGTTGGCGCCAGCTTGGGCGAATTGCGAGATGTACTTCTCCGGCGATTCTATCATCAGGTGCACATCGAGAGGTATATTGGTGTGAGACCGTATGGCTGCTACTACTATGGGCCCGATGGTGATATTGGGCACAAAGTGTCCGTCCATGACATCGACATGTATGTAGTCGGCGTCTGCCTTGGTAGCTTCGACGACTTGCTCACCGAGTCGGCCGAAATCAGCGGACAGGATTGACGGAGCAAGCTTGATTTTATTTGCCATTCAACTTCTCTCTTGCTGCCTCGAGCGCTTTCTGTACTTGCTCGGGGGCGGTACCTCCGGGAACATTGCGCGATGCCAGCGCTGATTCCACTGTTATGGACTTCACATCATTATCGAATTTGTGGCTGAACTTCTTATATTCAGTTATGTCTAGTTCAGCCAATGTCTTCTTATTCTCGATAGCGTGGCGCACCAGCTTGCCGACTATGCCATGAGCTTCGCGGAACGGGACTCCTTTCTTCACCAGGTAGTCGGCTATATCTGTGGCAAGGGTGTAGTTCTCCTCAGCCGCTTGACGCGTTCGCTCCTTATTTATGCGCAGGCTGGATAGCATGGCAGCAAAGACCTCGAGCGTGAGGTTCAAAGTGTCCACCGTATCGAATAATCCCTCTTTGTCTTCCTGCATATCGCGATTGTAGGACAGAGGCAACCCCTTCATCGTGGTGAGCATAGCCATGAGATGACCGTAAACCCTGCCCGTCTTGCCCCGCGCCAGCTCAGCAACATCGGGGTTTTTCTTCTGCGGCATAATGCTGGAGCCGGTGGTGTAGGCATCGTCAATCTCAATGAAGTTGAACTCTGCCGTTGACCAGAGCACAATCTCCTCGGCGAGGCGTGAGATATGCATCATACCCAGGCTGGCTGCAGCCATATATTCAATAACAAAGTCGCGGTCGGATACGGCATCCATGCTGTTGGCGCTAACCTCGCTGAAGCCAAGCTCCTTGGCCATTGCGGAACGGTCAATGTGATAGGACACACCTGCCAGAGCGCCGCTACCCAGCGGTATGACGTCGGTGCGCTGGTAACACTGCTGGAAGCGTTCGATGTCCCGCTGCAACATCTCGAAGTAAGCCAACAGGTGATGGGCAAACAGCACCGGCTGTGCCCTCTGGACATGGGTGTACCCAGGCATGGACACATCCTTGTTAGCCTCAGCGAGGTTCAGGAGAGCCTCTTGAAGCGATTTTAGCTTGGCTATTGTCTCAGAGATAGCCTCTTTAGTGAACATCCTCATGTCCAGCGCTACCTGGTCGTTCCGGGAGCGTGCTGTATGCAGCATAGCCCCGGCATCGCCTATCTTTTCGATGAGGCGAGCCTCAATGTTCATATGGATATCCTCCAGTTCCTCCTTGAACTGGAACTTGCCCTGTTCCATCTCCTCCCTGATGGAGATGAGCCCCATGATAATTAGCTCGGCGTTCTTTTCCGGGATGATACCCTGCTTCCAGAGCATTCGGGCGTGCGCAGTGGAGCCAGCGATGTCGTGCCTGTAAAGGCGCTTATCGAAGGGCACTGAGACGGTATATTCCTTTGCCAGCTTGTCCAGCTCTTTGCCGAAGCGGTTGCGCAATTGCACTCCTTAATTTGCGATTTTTACTTACGATATGTTAAACGAACTCGCCCCTTGCGATTTTGCGCAGGCTCTTGGTCATCTTCTTTTGTACCTGTGCCTGTGTTTTTACAGGGAGGCCGTAAATCTGGATGAAGCCCACCGCATGGCTCTGGTCGAACTTGTCCTCTTTGTCATAGGTAGCCAGACGGTAGCTGTAGAGTGACTTGGGCGACTTGCGCCCCGCTACGGTTGCCTTCCCTTTGAACAGCTTCATTCTGACTGTGCCTTCGACATGGGTCTGCGTGCTCTTGACATAAGCCCTGAGGTCATCATGAAATGCTGAGAACCAGAGGCCATTATATATGAGGTCGGCGTACTCTTGGGCTATCCTTGCCTTGAGGCGAAGTTGATCTTTAGCCAGAGTCATCTGCTCCAGAGCCAGATGTGCTGTCAGCAGAACGGTGGCTGCCGGTGCCTCGTAAATCTCCCTCGACTTTATGCCCACGAGTCGGTTCTCCAGGTGGTCTATCCTGCCCACGCCGTGCTCTCCAGCTATATGGTTCAGCTTCTCCACCAGATCCACGCCGCCCATAGCCTGTCCATCGAGGCTGACAGGTATGCCCTGCTGGAAGCCTATCTCAACGTACTGTGGCTTGTTGGGAGCCTTCTCAGGCGATTTGGTCCAGGTGTATATCTCCTCCGGCGGCTCAGCCCAGGGGTCTTCCAGTATGCCGCACTCGATGCTCTTGCCCCAGAGGTTCTCGTCTATAGAGTAGGGACTTTTGACGGTGACCGGTACGGGTATGCCGTATTTCTTAGCGTACTCTATAGTCTCCTCTCGAGTGAAGCCCCACTCCCGCGCCGGCGCGATGACATCGAGTTGGGGAGCCAGCGCCAGAACGCTCACATCGAACCTGACCTGGTCGTTGCCCTTGCCGGTGCAGCCGTGAGACACCGCTGCAGCCTTATTTTTGAGAGCGATCTCCACCATGAGCTTGGCTATCAGCGGTCTCGCCAGGGCTGTGGCGAGAGTGTATTGCCCTTCGTATATAGCATCCGCCTGAAGGGCGGGGAAGACATAATCATTGATGAAAGTTTCTTTGGCGTCCACGATAAGCGCCTTGGTGGCACCTACTTTGAGCGCCTTCTGGCGGATTGCCTCGTAATTCTTCTCAGCGCCCAGGTCTATGCTCAGGGCGATGACATTCATCTTATATTTCTCGCCAATCCATTTGATGGCTACGGAGGTGTCGAGACCACCGCTATATGCCAGTACTACCTTGTCCTTCAATGTTGTCCCTCTCTTTCGTTTATGCCTTTGCCAGGACTTTGTCCAGTAGCGCTATCGCTTCATCTACCTCTTTCCTGGTAACGGTCAGAGGCGGCATGAAGCGAATAGCGTTCGGCTTCACCGGATTGAGCAATAGCCCCTGCTCCAGGCAGGATTTCACTATTCCGTCCGTAAGGTCGCTGTTAAACTGTACGGCTGCCAGCAGACCGCGACCCCGAACATCTACGATGAAACTGTATTTCTTTTTAAGTTTCAGCAGGCGTGATATCAGATATTCTCCCTTTTCTTCAACTTTACTAGATATATCATTTTCGATGATAAACTTCAAGGTGGCGTAGCCGGTAGCACAGGCCAGCGGATTGCCGCCGAAAGTCGAGCCGTGTTCGCCCTGGGCAAATACGGAAGCCTTTTCCTTAGCCAGGAACGCCCCGATGGGTATGCCTCCGCCCAGCCCCTTGGCCAGTGTGATAATGTCAGGCTCGATGCCGAACTGCTCATAACCGAAGAGTGTCCCGATGCGCCCAACGCCTGTCTGTATCTCATCCAGTATGAGCAGAATCCCTTTCTGGTTACACCAGGCACGCACAGCTTTAAGATAGTTCTTGTCCGGGATATTTACACCACCCTCACCCTGAATAGGTTCGAGCATCACTGCGCAAACCCTGGAGTCGGTTGCTTTTTTTACAGCATCGACGCTGTTGTATTCCACATTGATGAAGCCATCGGGCATAGGTGCGTAAGGCTCCTGGAACTTCTTTTGTCCCGTAGCGGCGGTCATGCACAGCGTGCGTCCGTGGAAGGAATTGAAGGCTGTGATTACCTTGTAAGCTCCGTTCAGATATAGCTTGCCATAGCGGCGTGCCAGCTTCACCGCGCCCTCGTTTGCCTCGGCACCGCTATTGCAAAAGAATACCTTATCGAAGCAGCTGTTCTCTATCAGGAGTTGAGCCAGTTCCAACTGTGGCATTGTATAGAATTGGTTCGATGTCTGAATCAAGGTCTTAGCCTGCTCGGCGAGAGCTTTGACCACAACGGGATGGCAATGCCCTAGGCTGTTAACCGCCCAGCCTGCGGTGAAGTCCAGGTAGTGCTTACCCTTATCATCCCAGACGTGCGTACCTTTTGCCCTGACTATGGTGACAGGCATGCGTTTGAACGTGGGCATGAAATATTTCTTTTCCAGTTTCTGCCAGTCAGTCATTTGAGCGCCCTCTTTTGATATTGCCGTTCTTGGTGAGCCTGTCGAACCATGAACGGCCCTTCGACAAGCTCAGGGCGAACGGGTTAAACTTCGTCTTTGAGTCCTTCATTCTATTTTGGTGCCGCCGGTGCTGCGTTCGATAGCTGTGAGCAACGCGCCAGCGGAGCGGCCGTCGACAATCTGGGTAGAAGGCACTTTGGCCAGGGCGTTCAGGCATGCCTCAACCTTGGGTATCATCCCTCCTGAGATGATGCCTGAGTTTATCATAGACCTTGCCTCAGCGGCGGACAATTTGGGCAGGAATCTGCCTTCGCCATTGCGCACACCGGGTACATCGGTGAGAAAGATAAGCCGATCAGCTTTGAGAGACGCAGCAATCTCGCTGGCAACCACATCACTATTTATGTTAAGCAGAGCCACCGGGTCGTTTTTGCTATTATCCAGCCTGAACCCCGCTGGTGCAACTATGGGTATGTAACCGGCGCTGAGCACAGCTTTAATCGGCTCAGGGTTCACCTTTACCACTTTGCCCACGTAGCCCAGCTCGGGGTTTTCTATCTTGGCCTGAATCAGCGCGCCATCGACGCCGCTGAGGCCTATAGCCTTGCCTCCTCTGGCGATAATGGTGGCTACAAGCTCCTTATTGACCAGCCCGGCGAGCACGGCTACCACAACCTGAAGCGTCTCGGCATCCGTAACCCGCATGCCCCGGACGAAGTTGGTGCCCAGCCCCATACGTTTGAGCCACTCGGTGATTTTGTTGCCGCCGCCGTGCACCACGACAGGCAAGATACCTTTCTTCTGCAAGGATACCAAATCATCGAGCGTGGTATCATGGCTGCCCAGCGTCGAGCCGCCTATTTTCACTACTACCAAATTATCCGGACTCCGTTTTGCAGACACTCGCAATTTTGACAACTAATCATAACACAAAATGAAGGGCAATACACGGTTAAGAGTACCGATGGACAATCTCAGTTGAGGTAGTGGACTCAAATCAGTGATTAAATGAGATGAGCAGGGTTATATTAGATTGCCTTCGTCTTTGAAGGCATCGAGGAAGATATCGGGAACTTTGGCGCGATTAGAGATAAACTCCTGGCAGGCTTCAACGAACCTGCTAAACGACTCGTAATCTGTGAAGGCGGCTATGCCTTCGGCATCTCCGTGCAGAATCACATGGATGTGCTTGCTGCCGCACTGGTAGATATCAACGGACATTTCCATAGCCTGAGTCCTTTATCCAACTCGTTTAACATAATTATATTCCCGCCAGGTTACAAAGGGATTAAGAATTATGTCGGGAAATTAAGAAAAGGTTACAATTTGCATACTTGGAAAGTACAAACCTTCCTTGACAAGCTATCTTGTCGGTGGTATAAACCAGACTACCACGAATCTCTCACGCAATATGCATCAGGTTTGCGTCTCCGTTTGCTCTGTTTATCTGAGGGCAGACCTTTGTGTCAGTCAAGGCACAAAGCCCTGTAACTGACTGAAAACATCTGGAGCTTTCTGATTGTCTATCTGGCGAAGGGAGGGTTTAATGAAATCCAGGAAATTATTCGAGCTTTTCGATATCGCTGGCAAGGTGGCTATCGTGACCGGTGGAGCCAGCGGTATAGGACACGCTATCTCTTTAGACCTTGCCAAATTCGGAGCGAAGGTTGTCATCGCAGACCAGGCGATTGGCCAGGCTCAAAAAACTGCTGGAGAAATCGAGGCAGCCGGCGGCAAGGCCTTTGCTATTAAGACCGATGTCACCAATCGCAGGGAAGTGGAACGAATGGTGAATCAAACCATTTAGAGGTACGGCAAAATCGATATCCTGGTGAACAACGCAGGTATTATGTCAAGATGTACGGTCATGGATATGAAGGAGGAAGACTTCGACAAAACCCTTGAGGTCAATCTGAAAGGGGTTGT